>NZ_JBFNEH010000048.1:0-26796 GCF_040797425.1 Symbiobacterium sp.
ACTGTGGGGTAATTGGGGGCTGGGGGTCCGCGCCCCCCGGCGGGCACGGCCAGGCCCCTCGGCGGCAGGAAGTGACGTCATGTACCTGTACCTGCTTGTACTGCTGTTCCTGGCGTTCTACGGCGGCATCAACTACTACATCGGCCTGCGCACGGCGCAGTGGCTGGCGGTGGCGCTGCCCCGCCCGCCGCACCCCGCCCTCTTCTGGGGGCTCGTGACGGTGCTGGCACTGGCCTTTCCGCTCTCCCGGGTGGCCGCTGGGTGGCTGCCGCTCTGGGCAGCCGAGCTCCTGGCCCGGGTGGGCGGCTACTGGATGGCGGCGTACGTCTACATCTTCCCCGCGCTGCTCCTGATCGACCTGGCGCGCCTCCTGGTGCGCGGCCTGGCGATGGCGGCGCCCGGGCTGCTTCCGCAGCTCAGCCTGGTGCGGGGCACCGGGGCGGTGCTGGCGCTGGCCTTCGCTTTCGTGCTCGTGTATGGGTCCTGGGCGGCCCGGGCGACGATGGTGACCCGCCACGAGGTGGTCATCCCCAAGGCCGCGGGCCCGTACCAGGAGCTGAACGTGGTGCTGGTTTCCGACACCCACCTGGGCACCATCATCGGCCCCCGGCGCCTGCAGGCGCTGGTGGAGCAGGTGAACCGGCTCAGGCCGGACCTGGTGCTCTTCGCCGGAGACGTCGTGGATGACAGCTTCCGGCCCTTCCAGGCCCGCAACATGGCCGCGGCGCTGCGGGAGATTCGGGCGCCGCTCGGCGTCTACAGCGTGCTGGGCAACCACGATGACGGCGCCGAGGACCTGCCGGCGTTCCGCGCCGCCATGGCGGAGGCGGGCATTCAGCTGCTGGTGGACGAGTGGGTTCAGGTAGAGGACGCCTTCTACGTGGTGGGGCGCAACGACCGCAGCCGGAGTTCGGCGCCGCTTGCGCAGGTGCTCCAGGGCGTCGATCCGGCCAAGCCGATCCTGCTGATGGACCACCAGCCCGACCGGCTGGACGAGGCGGTGGCGGCCGGCGTGGACCTGCAGGTCTCCGGCCATACGCACCGCGGCCAGGTCTGGCCCGGTCGCCTGATCACCCGCCGCGTCTTTGAGGTGGACTGGGGCTACCTGCGCAAGGGCGGTACCCAGTTTGTCGTGACGCAGGGCTGGGGCACCTGGGGACCGCCCATCCGCGTCGGCACCCGGTCGGAGATCGTGGTGATCCACATCCGCTTCCAGCCCGCATGAAACTCGCACGCCGCCGGCATCGCGGCGGCGTGGGAGAGGGGCCCCCGGCGCCGGTCAGCGCCGGGGGCCTGCGGTTTGTCCGAATCAGATCTCGGTGCAAGCCACCAGGTGGTTCGGGGCGACCTCCCGCATGGGGGGCCTCTCCTGGCGGCACCGGTCCGTGGCGGCGGGGCAGTGCGGGGCCCACGGGCAACCCTGCCACACCCGCCCGGCCAGGTCTTCCTCGGGCGGCAGGGGCGACGTGTCCCGCCCCAGGAAGCGCTGGCTGAAGGGATGGCGGGGCTCCGCCAGCACCCGCTCGGCCGGCCCCAGCTCCACCAGCCGGCCGGCGTACATGATGCCCAGCCGGTGGGCCAGGCGCCGGATCACCTTCAGGTCCTGCGAGATGAGCAAGTAGGCAATGGACTGCTTGCGCTGGGCGTCGGCCAGCAGCCGCAGGAGCTCCCGCTGCAGCTGGGGATCGACACCCGAGACCGGCTCATCCAGGGCGATGAGCTGCGGGTTCAGGCTCAGGGCCCGGGCGATGGCCACCCGCTGCTGCTGCCCGCCCGACATCTGCTGGGGCGTCCGGTCCAGGTACTCCTCGGGCGGCAGCTCCACCTGCTCCAGGGCCCGCCGGATGCGCGCCTCACCATCGGGCAGGTCGTAGGTTCGCATCAGCTCGAGAAGCTGCTTGCGCGTCGTCTGGTTCATCTCCAGCGAATCGCGCGGGTCCTGGCGCACCATCTGCAGGCGGCGGCGAACCCGCTTCCGGTCCAGCCGCCGCGCGTCTTCCCCCTCGACCAGGATCCGGCCCCGCTCGATGGGACGGCGGAGCGTGGCCGCCTCGGCCAGGGTAGTCTTGCCGGCACCGCTGCCGCCCATGAGCCCCAGGGTCTCCCCCTTGGCGAGGGTGAAGCTCACCCCGTCCACGGCCCTGACGGGTTTGGCGCCCCACAGTCCGAACGGACCCGTGGGATCGGTGCGGTGAAGAACGACGATATCCTCTAACGCCAAAAGGGTTTCGGACATGAGGCACCTCCTACATGAAGCGGAATGGGTCGCGGCCGGCCTGAGCCTCCCTCACCTCGACCGCCGCGCCGTCCCGGGCCAGCCGCTCCCGCAGGTAGGCGGCCAGCGGCCGGACGGCGATGGCCTCGGCGTTGTAGTGGCCCACGTCGATGACGGCCAGACCCAGATCCAGCGCATCCTGGGCCTCGTGGTAGCGCACGTCGCCGGTGACCAGCACATCCGCACCCGCGCCCGCCGCCGGCCGGATCAGGTCGGAGCCGGCGCCGGCGCCGACGGCGACGGTGGTCACCCGGCGCTCAGGGTCGCCCACCACCCGCACGCAGGGGGTGCTGAGGGCGGACTTCAGCCGCTCCGCAAGTTCGGCCAGGGAGACCGGCTGCTCCAGCCGTCCGATGCGCCCGTGCCCCCGCGCCCGGCCCGGGTTGGCCAGCGGGTACAGGTCGTACGCCACCTCCTCATAGGGGTGGGCCGCGAGCATCGCCCGCACCGCCTGGTCCACGGCCGACTCGGGCACGATGGTCTCCAGCCGGACCTCGTCGGCCCGCTCGAGCCGACCCTGCTGGCCGATGAAGGGGTTGGTCCCCTCCAGGGGCAGGAACGTGCCGGTTCCCGGCGCCTGGAACGTGCAGTGGCTGTAGTTGCCGATATGCCCGGCACCCGCACCGGCCAGCGCCTCCAGCACCGCATCCTCGTGCCCCCGGGGCACGAACACCACCAGCTTGAGGTAGCGTTCCTCCCCCGCCCGCCGGAGCACCCGGTGGGCGGTGAGCCCCGCGGCGACCGCCAGGGAGTCGTTGGTCATTCCCGGGGCCTGGTCGAGGTTGGTGTGGGCGGCGTAGAGGGCGATGCCCTTGAGGATCAGCCGCTGCAGCCGCCGGGCGGGCGCACTGTCGAACCGCAGCGCCTTCAGCGGCCGGAAGATGGGCGGGTGGTGCACCACCACCAGGTCGCACTCCTCCCGCTCGGCCTCTGCGAGCACCGGGTCGGTGAGTTCCAGGGCGACCAGCACGCGCCGCACGGGTGCGGCGGGATCGCCCACCTGCAGCCCGACGTTGTCCCACGACTCCGCCCAGGCCGGCGGAGCCAGTTCCTCGATGTACGCCGCAATCGCACCGACGGTGGTCACTCGGCAGCACCTCCACAGGTCTGCGATACCTTCAATTATACCGCACTGTCGTCAACCCGGGGGCGACGGGCCACCGCGGCTTCCAGGGCTCGCAGCCACTTCAGAAAGCACCCGCACCAGTTCGGCCAACTCCGCCGCTCGCGCCCGGGCCGCCGGCGAGTCCGACCGTTCCGCTCCCGCCAGCGCCCGGCGGGCCAGGGCGAGCTTCTCGGCCACGTGGCGCTGAACCAGGGCCCCGCCCTGCCGGAGCAGCAGCGGGCCCACCTCTTCCTCCGCGCGGGTGAGCTCCATCCGCCCTGGCTCGGCCACCAGCACGGGGTAGAGACGCCCGCCGTCCGCCACGATCTCCTCCGCCACGAGGTGCCAGCCGTGCTCCGCCAGCCACCGCCGGAGCTGCGCCTCGCCGCCCATGGGCTGCAGCACGAGCCGCGCCACGCCGTCCAGCGGCCCGTCGTCCAGAATGCGGGCAATCAGCGGACCGCCCATGCCGCAGATCGCCACGCAGGCCGCCTCGCCGGGGGCGAGCACGGTGAGGCCCGGTCCCAGCCGCACCTCAATGCGGTCGGCGAGGCCGGCGGCGGCCACGGTGGCGCGCGCCGCGGCCACGGGGCCGGGCCGGATGTCGGTGGCGATGGCCCGCTGCACACGGCCCTGACCCACGAGGAAGGTGGGCAGGTAGGCGTGGTCGGTGCCGATGTCGGCAAAGGTCTGCCCCGCCGGCACGTGGCGGGCCACGGCGGCGAGGCGGGGCGGAAGCTGATACATGGTGCGCAAGGTTCCTCCCGTCTTGCGGTTCAGTTTGACCCGGCCCGTCCGGTTCGACCCCGTGCACTCCGGGAAAGCTGTGTAAAAGCGACAAGGGAGGCACAGCTGTGAACCGGACGGCCAGGCTCGTCCTACTTCTGTTCCTGCTCCTCGCCCTGGCCGGGTGCGGCGCCACGCCCACCGGCCGGGGGTTCACGACGCTGGCCCGGGGAAGCCACAGCGGCATCACGGCCCAGGAGGCGGCGCTCATCACCAGCCTCGCCGAGTGGGAGGCCCTGTGGCGTCGGCACGCCAGCCGCTTCGACCCGCCCCCTCCTCTGCCGCCGGTGGACTTCACCCGCTCGTCCGTGGTCGCGCTCTTCGCCGGAGAGCGGCCCACGGGCGGGTACAGCCTGCACATCGCCGAGGTGACCCTGCAGGGCGAGAGCCTCCGGGTCTCGGCCGTGGAGCTGCAGCCGGCCCCGGGGCGGATGGTGACGCAGGCGACCACGCAGCCGTACCACATCGTGGCCGTCCCGCGGGTGAGGAAGGAGACGCGCCTCGAGGTGCGCTGGCGCGTGCGGACCGTGAACGCCGCATCTCACCTACCAGCGGGCGCGGTGCTCCTCGGCCCAGCCGATCATGCGGTCGATGGCAATGCGTTCCCCGTCGGCCGTGACGATGGTGCCGCTGAAGCGGCCGATCATCTGGTGGACCTCCGAGCGGACGATCAGAACGTCCGTCCTGGCAACCCGCTCGAAGAACGGCTCAAACGTGAGGTCCACCTGGTCGTCCTCCCGGGTGTGGATGCGCCAGGGCGCCATGAAGTTGGCGGGGTCGTACTCGAAGCGCAGGTCGTCGTGCACCTTGGTCACCCGCCCGTCCACGACGAAGCCGTTCTCGTTCATCCCGGTGCCGTCGGTCCATCCGCTGCCCAGGTTCAGGCCCACCGTGCGGCCCCCCTGCACGCCTGAGGCGGCCGCCCAGTTCCAGAAGCCGCGGTAGGGCCAGACGCCGCGGCCGAAGTCCAGGCAGGCGAAGCCGTCGAACTCGACCCGGCGGTCGCCCAGGCGAACCTCGCCCCGGGCCGGCAGTGCCTGCTGTTTCGAGGTGAACTGGAACCGGCTCCGGCTCCACGGAATCACCACGTTCACCGACTCGTGCCCGACGGGCCGATGCACGGTGAAGTCGGCGGCCATGGGCACCCCGCCGAAGTCGGGGCTCTCGGCGGCAAGGTGCACGATGCCCCCCTCATCGTTCATCCGCACCCGGAGCCGCGGGTGGGTGAAGCGGATCTCCCCCTCGAGACCCTCTGGCAGGTCACAGCCGCGGCCCAGAGGCGCGAGCACCGTCTGCTCGGTGAACTCGCGGGTGGCGAAATCGAGGAAGTAGACGAACACCGATCCGGCGTAGTCCAGGTTGCTGACCGTCAGGGAGAACAGGTGGGTGTCGGTGGTGATCGCCCAGTAGTTCCAGCGCTTCTTCCGGGGCCAGTGGCCCCGCACGTTGCACCGGTGCAGTGGGTGGCGTGACCAGCCCACGGCCTGCGGGTTGAGCCGCCCGTGCTCGTCGCAGAGCAGAACCGGTTCATGCAGTTCTGGCTCGCTCTTCACCGTCATCAGCCTCCCGTGCGGAACTTCCGCTCACACCCTGCCTGCCCACCGTCCTCGCGAACCCCCTGCGTTCCTCCCCCCCTGCGGTCCTCGCGCCGTCCCGGCCCGTGTTGCTTACTCTGCCACCCGGGGCGTCCGGTCGATGCGCGGGTCGGTGAAGATGTCGCTGGCGTCGTCAGACGGCGACGAGAACTCCGAGACCACGGCGCCCTCCGCCGCCGCCTGGAACCAGTGGCGCGTGTTGGGCGGAATCGTGTACTGCTCGCCGGGGTTGAGCACGATCTCGTGCCATGCGGTGTAGTAGGCCTCGTCCCCGGCGGGCGGGCGGCAGGCCGGGGCTGCGGCGGGCTCACCCTCCACATAAAGGTAGACGCGCCCCCAGCGGCAACGGAAGGTCTCCTGCTTGCCCGGGTTGCCCTCTCCCCGCGGGGGGTGACGGTGCTCCGGGCAGGTCTGGCCCGGGAAGAGCACCAGCTCCTTGGCGCAGTAGCGGTCGTTGTTCACGTAGACCAGCAGCTGGAGCCCGGTGCGGTCCAGGTCGTCCAGGCCGAAGTCCGCCACCTCGATCGCGGCCGCCTCGGCCTCCGTGATCGCGATGCCGGCCCGGCCCAGGTACTCCCGTGTGAGCCGCTGCGCCGCTTCGTATGTCCGGCGCGAAATCATGTGCGGTCTCCTCCTCCCATGTGAGCTGCTTCTCCGGCTGCAGGGACGGGCTTAACGGGGCGGCCCCCGGCGCCAGGTGCACCTTGGCGAAACCCTGGACAACCTCACCGGCCACCCCGGTGGGGAAGGCGACCGCCCGGCCGGGGTCCCGGGCCCTCCGCTCCGGACCGCACCCCGTGGGAGCCGGCGGTCATGGCCAGCGACCCTGAGGGTGAAGTGCCCGAGCAGGGCCTCCACCCGGGATGCCATCGTTGCAGCGTCCAAGGGGGTGCTCCCTGCGGCGATACCTTCCTTCGCCAATCCAATTCGACTCCGCCCGGCTGGTTCCCTGTGCGGGGGAGGTCCAGATCGCGCATCCGCACAAGCAGAGCGCCGCCGGAAGCATGGAGCGGGCAGACGCACGACGATCTGGGCCCGCCTGACGGGCTCCGGGAGCGGCCGGTGCAAGAAAACACGTGGCCCCAGGACCGGTGAAACCGTCCTGGGGCCACGTGTTCTGCTGGTGGGCCCTGTAGGATTCGAACCTACGACCAACCGGTTATGAGCCGGCAGCTCTGACCGCTGAGCTAAGGGCCCGCATAAAGCATTTTACGCGACCCGCGGGCCTCGCGACAAGGGCGGCGGGGGAGCAAGCAAAAACAGGCGGCTGAACCGCCTGTGTGGAACTGGCTCCGGCGGTAGGATTCGAACCTACGACCCTCCGGTTAACAGCCGGACGCTCTACCGCTGAGCTACGCCGGAATCGCTGACGAGACGTATTTTACCCGGGTAACGCGGTGAAGTCAACAGCATTTTTTGCCTTAAGAATGCCCATGATGATCCAAGTTTAACGGCAAGCCGTCCCACATCTGTCCCGACGGTGGCCGCCCGCGTGCCCGACCGCGCACCCCGGTTGGAGGGCCATGCGCCGCTCCAACCGGGGTGTTGCGCCGCTTAGTCCGCCACGTTGAACTGCGACTCCTCCGTCGAGCCCCGCAGGGCCAGGGTAGACGACTGGCCGCCCGAGATCACCTGTGCGACTTCGTCGAAGTAGCCGGCCCCCACCTCGCGCTGGTGCCGCGTCGCCGTGTAGCCGTCCTGCTCCATGGCGAATTCCTTCTGCTGCAGGCGCACGTAGGCAGTCATGCCCTCGGCGGCGTAGCCCTTTGCGAGTTCGAACATCGAAGCGTTAAGCGAGTGGAAGCCCGCCAGGGTGATGAACTGGAACTTGTAGCCCATGGCACCCAGCTCCCGCTGGAACCTGGCGATCGTCGCGTCGTCCAGGTGGCGCTTCCAGTTGAAGGAGGGCGAGCAGTTGTAGGCCAGCAGCTTGTCGGGATACTGAGCCTTGATCGCCTCGGCGAACCGCCGGGCCTCGTCCAGGTCGGGCGTGGCCGTCTCGCACCAGATGATATCGGCATACGGCGCGTACGCCAGGCCCCGCGCGATGGCGGCCTCGATACCGCACCGGACCCGGTAGAACCCCTCCACGGTCCGCTCGCCGGTGAGGAACGGGCGGTCCCGTGGATCGATGTCGCTGGTGAGCAGCGTGGCGCCGAGGGAGTCCGTCCGGGCCACGATGAGGGTGGGCACGCCCATCACATCGGCGGCGAGGCGGGCCGCCACCAGCGTCCGGATGTGCTGGCTGGTGGGCACCAGCACCTTGCCGCCCATGTGGCCGCACTTCTTCTCCGACGCCAGCTGATCCTCCCAGTGCACCGCAGCGGCGCCGGCTTCGATCATCGCCTTCATGAGTTCAAAGGCGTTGAGGGGCCCCCCGAAGCCGGCCTCAGCGTCCGCCACGATGGGCACCATCCAGTCGATGTCGTTCTTGCCCTCAGACCAGTGGATCTGGTCAGCCCGGCGCAGGGCGTTGTTGATGCGCTGCACGACCGCCGGCACCGAGTTGGCGGGGTAGAGCGACTGGTCGGGGTACATCTGACCCGCCAGGTTGGCGTCGGCCGCCACCTGCCAGCCAGAAAGGTAGATGGCCTTCAGTCCGGCCTTTACCATCTGCACCGCCTGGTTGCCGGTGAGGGCGCCGAGGGCGGGAATGTAGTCCTCGGTGTGCAGAAGGTGCCAGAGCTTCTCCGCACCCCGCCGGGCGAGGGTGTACTCCACCTGGAACGAACCCCTGAGGCGCACCACGTCCTCGGCTGAGTAGGGCCGCTCCACGCCTGCCCACCGCGGATTGGTCCTCCACTCACGCTCCAGCTCCGCAGCCTGCTTCCGAACCTCCTCACGCATCGCATAATCCTCCTATCCGGTCTGGTCTAGGTTAGATCAGGCTGTAACCCGGGAGGGTCAGGAACTCCGGGAAGTCCTCCTGCAGGGCCACCTCTTCGAAGAGCTTGCGCGCCGTGGCGAAGCGGCCGCAGGTGAAGGCGCGGGAACCCACCGCCCGGTGGATTCGCTCCAGTTCCTCGTCCATCAGCTGCCGGACCAGCTCGGGCGTCACGGCCCTCCCGTCGGCCAGCGTCGCGCGATGGCGCAACCACTGCCACACCTGCGACCGGGAGATCTCGGCGGTCGCGGCGTCCTCCATGAGGTTGTGGATCGCCGCAGCGCCCACCCCGCGCAGCCACGACTCGATATACTGAATGCCCACGTTCAGGTTGAGCCGCAGCCCCTCTTCCGTGATGCGGCCGGGCGTGGCGGCGAAGTTGAGCAGATCGGCGGCGGTGACCGCCACATCCGGCCGCTGCCGGTCGATCTGGTTGGGCCGGTCGCCCAGCACCGCGTCGAAGGCCGCCATGGCCACAGGCACCAGGTCCGGATGGGCCACCCACGTGCCGTCGAAGCCGTCGCCCGCCTCCCGCTCCTTGTCCTGCCGGACCTGCTCGAGGGCCACCGCGTTCACGGCCGGGTTGCGCCGGTTGGGAATGTAGGCCGACATCCCGCCCATGGCAAAGGTGCCCCGCCGGTGGCAGGTCTTCACCAGCAGCTCCGTGTAGGCCCGCATGAAGGGGACCGTCATGGTGACGGCGCTGCGGTCGGGGAAGCGGACCTCGGGCCGGTTGCGGAACTTCTTGATGCAGCTGAAGATATAGTCCCAGCGGCCGGCGTTGAGGCCGGCGGAGTGCTCCCGCAGCTCCCAGAGGATCTCGTCCATCTCGAACGCGGCAAGGATGGTCTCGATCAGCACGGTTGCCTTGATGGTGCCGCGGGGGATGCCGAGATAGTCCTGGGCGAAGCAGAAGACGTCGTTCCAGAGCCTCGCCTCCAGGTGGCTCTCCAGCTTGGGCAGGTAGAAGTAGGGGCCGGCCCCCTTCTCCAGCAGCGCATGGGCGTTGTGGAAGAAGAACAGGCCGAAGTCCACCAGGCTCCCGGCGGCCGGCCGCCCGTCGATGAGGATGTGGCGCTCGGGCAGGTGCCAGCCCCGCGGCCGCACGAAGAGGGTGGCCACCTTCTCCTGCAGCCGGTAGACGCGCCCGTCCGGGCTCGTGTACGTGATGGTGCCGCGGACGGCGTCCATCAGGTTGATCTGCCCCTCGATCACGTTGGCCCATGTCGGCGAGGTCGAATCCTCGAAGTCGGCCATGTAGACCCTTGCCCCGGAGTTGAGGGCGTTGATGATCATCTTCCGGTCCACCGGGCCGGTGATCTCCACCCGCCTGTCTGCCAGGTCCGGCGGATAGGGGGCCACCGTCCAGTCGCCCTCGCGGATGGCCCGGGTCTCGGGCAGGAAGTCGGGCCACTCGCCCCGGTCAAGCCGTTTCTGCCGCTCGCGCCTCGCCTCCAACAGCTCCTCCCGCCTGGCTGCAAACCGGCGGTGAAGCTCGACGAGGAACGAAAGCGCCTCGGGGGTGAGCACCTCGTCGTAGCGCTCGCCTATCTTCCCGGCAATCGCAATGCCTTCCAGCGTCAGCATCGGGGTTTCACCGCCTCTCAGCCAGCTTTTTCATGCTGCTAGTATAGAAACTCCGTCCCCGACCGTCCTCCGAAGAGCGATCAATTGCCGGTTTGGGCCAACGGCTTTTCGGCCGCCGTCGCACCGGCCGTCCCGCTGCCGTTCATCCATCGCTTCTTGCTACTCACCGCACAATTTCGTCATATCTGCATTCTTCGGGGAGCGTAATGCATCACCCGGTCGCCCGGACCTGCCGTTCACCGGCCGCGTCCTGCCGCTGGTCGCCCGCACATGGCCGTTCACTCCTCCAAAGGCGCGCAAAAAGGGCCGGGAAGCCGCTGCTTCCCGGCCCGCGAATAACTGGACCCATCAATCCAGGTAGTCTTTCAGCTTCTTCGAACGGCTCGGATGGCGCAGCTTGCGCAGCGCCTTCGCCTCGATCTGCCGGATGCGTTCCCGGGTGACGCCGAACACCTGGCCGACCTCCTCCAGGGTGCGCGCCCGGCCGTCATCCAGCCCGAAGCGCAGGCGCAGGACCTTCTCCTCGCGCGGCGTCAGCGACTCCAGCACCTCTTCCAGCTGTTCCTTAAGTAGCGTGAACGAAGCCGCCTCCGCCGGTGCGGGCGCCTCGTGGTCCTCAATGAAGTCGCCCAGGTGCGAGTCTTCCTCCTCGCCGATGGGCGTCTCCAGCGAAACGGGCTCCTGGGCGATCTTCTGGATCTCCCGCACCCGCTCCACCGGGATGTCCATGCGCTCGGCGATTTCCTCGGGCGTGGGCTCGCGGCCCAGCTCCTGGACGAGCTGACGGGTGACGCGTATCAGCTTATTGATGGTTTCGACCATGTGCACCGGAATCCGGATGGTGCGTGCCTGGTCCGCAATAGCCCTCGTGATGGCCTGCCGAATCCACCAGGTGGCATACGTGGAGAACTTGAACCCCTTGCGGTAGTCGAACTTCTCCACGGCCTTGATCAGGCCGAGGTTGCCCTCCTGAATCAGGTCGAGGAACTGCATCCCCCGACCGACGTAGCGCTTGGCGATCGAGACGACCAGGCGCAGGTTGGCCTCCGCCAGGCGGCGCTTCGCCTCCTCGTCGCCCTTCTCGATGCGCTCGGCGTACTCGATCTCCTCCTCTGCGGTGAGGAGCGGCACCCGCCCGATCTCCTTGAGGTACATGCGGACCGGGTCATCAATGGCAATCCCTTCGGGAACGGAAAGGTCGAGATCTATGTCTTCGCCGGATGCAGCATCGGCGTCAGCCTCGGGCTCGGCCGGCGGGTCGACGTCGGCCTCGTCCACGGCCGCAGCGTCATCGTCCGCGACGCCGTTTTCGGGCCGGTCGCCCACTACCTCGATGCCAGCCTCCATCAGCGAATCGTAGACCTCCTCCATCTGATCGGGATCGAGATCGATCGCCTGGAGGGAGTCGGCCACCTCGCTGTAGGTCAGGCTGCCCTTGCGCTTGCCCTTGGCAATAAGCTCCTTGACCACCTCGCGCGCCTGCTGCACTTTCGCCTCCTTGGACTCCATGATGACTACCCCCCCTTCCGCAGCCGCCTCACGATCGGGACAGCTTGTACTTGCGCACAAGTGCCACGTACTCGTTCCATATGACCGGGTCCACCTTTTGCTTGGATGACGCTGCGGCTCTAATCTGGTTCTCCAAGTCCTCCAGTCTCCTCGAATCTCTATGCTTCCTTATCTTCTCGATGCAGTCTGCCGCTTCCTTTTCTGGATCGGTGGTGAGCACCGGTTTCGCCGCCATTTCAGTGAGGAGGCTCTTCACCTCCGGGTCAGACAGGCGATCGAGCAGACAGGTGATCAGGCGGCCTGCGAAGGGCTCCGCCCCGCGGAGGAGCGGCCGCGCCGCATCGTAGATCTGCTGGTGGTGGGGATCGGAAAAGGGCGAAGGGCCCAGTTCCGCCTCCACGCGCCCGAGCAGGCCGGGGTTCTCGAGGAGAAGGTAGAGGAGCGCGCGCTCAGCCCGGTGTGCCCCCTCCGCCAGGGTAACCGGCATCTCGAAGGCCTGACGCCGCTCCGAACCGGCCGTCACAGGCTCTCCCGGACCCCTTCTATTATTCCTGGTATCTGGCAGATTATGCTGGAATCCCCGCCGGAGGAGGCGGTTCATCTGCCGGTCGATGGCAAGTTTCAAGTCGGGCTTCGCCAGCGGGTTGCCGCCGGAGAGCCGCTCCGCCACCTGGTCGACGTAGGCCTCCCGCAGCACCTCGTCCTTGACGTCGGCGAGGACCTGGGCCACCGCGGCCAGGGCCCTGGCCTTGGCCTCGGGGCTCGCCTCGCCGGCCCGGGGGAGCACCCGGTCGATCCGGAACTCGATCAGCGGCACCGCCCGGTCGATCAGGGCGGCGAAGGCAGCCGGGCCGTGCGTGCGGATGAACTCGTCGGGGTCCTTGCCGTCCGGGATCTGGAGCACCCGCACGTCGCAGCCTGTGTCGTACAGCTTCTGCAGCCCCCGCAGCGTCGCCATCTGCCCCGCGGTGTCGGCGTCGAAGGCCACGATCACCTGCTGGGCCTGCTGCCGGATCACCCGGCACTGCTCGTCGGTGAGCGCCGTCCCCAGCGGAGCCACCACATTCGTGAACCCCGCCTGATGGGGCATAATAACATCCATGTATCCTTCTACAAGGATTGCCTGATTCCTCGCGCGCATCGTCTCTTTGGCCTGGTCCAATCCGAACAGGACCCGCCGCTTGGAGAAGAGCGGCGTCTCGGCGGTGTTCTTGTACTTGGCCCCGTCACCGCTGAGAATCCGCCCGCCGAAGCCGATCACCCGGCCTGACAGGTCGGTGATGGGGAACATCACCCGTTCGAAGAAGACGTCCGTGTACCCGCTCCCGTCGGTGCGGGGCAGGATCAGCCCGACGCGCTGGAGGATCTCCGGTGCGAATCTTCCCCTGAGGGCCCGGTAGAGCGTGCCGCGCCCCACCGCCCAGCCCAGGCGGAACCGGCGGATCGTCTCCTCGGTGAGCCCCCGCCGGAGCAGGTAGCTCAGCCCCTCCTTGCCCGCCTCGGAGAACAGCTGGTGGTGATAAAAGCGCGCCGCCAGCTCCAGGGCGGCGTACATGTCGCGGCGCTCCTTGTAGGCACGCTCCTCCTCGGGGGACCGCGGTTCCTGCGGCAGCGGGATCCCGGCCCGCTTGGCCAGCTCCACGAGCGCCTCGTAGAAGGTGAGGTGCTCTCGCTGCATCAGGAACGTGAACACATCGCCGCTCGCCTTGCAGCCGAAGCAGTGGTAGAACTGCCCGTCAGGGACAACGTGGAATGACGGGGTCTTCTCACTGTGGAAGGGGCAGAGCCCCACGTACCGGTTGCCCTTCCGCTCGAGCCTGACGTAGGCCGAGATCACTTCGACGATGTCGTTCTTCGCCCGCACCTCTTCCTTAAAGGCCTCGTCGAACCGCGGCACCGATCACCACCCCATCATCCCGCAACAGAAAACCCCTCCGCCCCACCGAGCGGAAGCGTCTGGGCGGCGGCGAGGGTGTGTTGCATGCGCTTTCCCTTTCGACAATGACGGGGTGGATTCCTTCCGTATGTTCGGTGCGTCACGAGGCGGCGCTCCCGACCGCCCATCTGCAATGACGTTCCAGATGGAAACGAGATACGGCAGACGCGGGAAGGGCCCGCCCCCCTCCCGGGAGACGGGCCCTCGGCAAAAGCGAACCCGGATTATACGGTGCCAGCACCAGCCTTGGCGCCCCTGGCCTTCGCCGCCGCCTGCGCAGCCGCCAGACGGGCCACCGGGACCCGGTACGGCGAGCAGGAGACGTACGTGAGGCCAACGTTGTGGAAGAACTCGATGGAGGCCGGATCGCCGCCGTGCTCGCCGCAGACGCCCAGCTTGATGTCGGGCCGGGTCTTGCGGCCGAGCTCGCACGCGATCTCCACCACCCGGCCGACGCCCCTGCGGTCGATGGAGACGAAGGGGTTCTCCGGCAGGATCTTCTGGTCGACGTACTGGCGCAGGAACTTGCCCTCGGCGTCGTCACGGGAGAACCCGAAGGTGGTCTGCGTGAGGTCGTTGGTGCCGAAGGAGAAGAACTGCGCGTACTCGGCGATCTCGTCCGCCGTTACGGCGGCCCGCGGCACCTCGATCATGGTACCGACCATGTACTTGAAGGTCACGCCGTACTCTTCCATGACCTCCTTGGCCACCCGGTCGGTAAGATCCTTCAGGAAGGCGATCTCGGTCACGATGCCCACGAGCGGGTGCATGACCTCGGGCTCCACGTTCATGCCTTCCTTGTTGCACTGGGCGGCAGCCTCGAAGATCGCACGGACCTGCATCTCGTAGATCTCGGGGTAGATCATGCCCAGGCGGCAGCCGCGGAAGCCGAGCATCGGGTTCATCTCGGAGAGCGCCCGCACCTTGCGGAGCAGTTCCTCCTTGGCCTTGAGCTCCTCACCGCTGGCGCCCTTCTCCCGGAGCAGGGCGACCTCGATGGCCAGGTCCTCCTCGTCGGGCAGGAACTCGTGGAGAGGCGGATCCAGGAGGCGGATGGTGACGGGATACGGATTCATGGCCTTGAAGATCTCGTAGAAGTCCTCGCGCTGCATGACGCGCAGCTTCTCGAGGGCGGCCAGGCGCTCCTCCTTGGTCTCCGCCAGGATCATCTCACGGGCTACCGCCATCCGCTCGGGATGATAGCCGCCCTGGCCGAACATGTGCTCCGTGCGGCAGAGGCCGATGCCGGTGGCGCCGAACTCGCGGGCGAGGGCAGCGTCCTTCGGGGTATCGGCGTTGGCCCGCACGCCCAGGGTCTTGATCTCGTCGGCCCACTCCAGCAGGGTGCGGAACTCGGGCGAGAGCTCGGGATCGACCACCGGGACCTCACCGGCCATCACGTTGCCGGTGGCGCCGTCGATGGAGATCACGTCGCCTTCCTTGATGGTGCGGCCGTTCACGGTGAACAGGCGGGCCTCGAGGTCGATCTTGATGGCCTCGCAGCCGACGACGCAGGGCTTGCCCATGCCGCGGGAGACGATGGCGGCGTGGGAGGTCATGCCACCGCGGGAGGTGAGGATGCCCTGGGAGACGACCATGCCGTGGATGTCATCCGGCGAGGTCTCGGGCCGGACCATGATGACCTTCTTGCCCTCGCCGGCCAGTGCGACGGCCCGGTCGGGGTCGAAGACGGCGATGCCGGAAGCAGCGCCCGGAGAAGCGGCCAGACCGGTGGCCAGGATGTCGAGCTTGGCCTTGGGATCGATGGCCGGGTGCAGGATGTTGACGACCTTGTCGGGCTCGACCCGCAGGATCGCCTCGTCCTTCGTGATCTTGCCTTCCTTGACGAGGTCCACCGCGATCTTGATGGAGGCAATCGGGGTACGCTTGCCGTTCCGGCACTGGAGCATGTACAGCTTGCCGCGCTCTACGGTGAACTCAATGTCCTGCATATCCTTGTAGTGGGATTCCAGGAGTTCACACATATTGTAGAGCTGCTCGTAAACAGCAGGCATGGTCTCCTTCAGGTGTGCGATCGGGTACGGCGTGCGGATGCCGGCCACCACGTCCTCGCCCTGGGCGTTGGGCAGGTACTCGCCGTAGAACTCCTTCTCACCGGTGTTCGGGTTCCGGGTGAAGCAGACGCCCGTGGCCGAATCCTCGCCCATGTTGCCGAAGGCCATGGCCTGGACGTTGACCGCCGTGCCCAGCGTATCGGGAACCTTGTTGACCTTCCGGTAGACCTGCGCCCGCGGGTTATCCCACGAACGGAAGACGGCGTGGATGGCCGCCATCAGCTGCTCGCGCGGATCCATCGGGAAGGGCTTGCCGGTGAACTTCTCGACGACGGCCTTGTACTCGGGCACGATCTGCTTGAAGTGCTCGGCCTGCAGCTCGATGTCCTGGGTGAAGCCGTGGCGATGCTTGTGCTCCTCCAGGATGGACTCGAAGTTGCTGAGCGGGATGCCCAGCACCACGTTCGAGAACATCTGGATGAACCGCCGGTAGGCGTCCCACGCGAACCGCTCGTTGCCGGTGGCCTTGGCGAGGGCCTCGACCGTCTCGTCGTTGAGGCCGAGGTTGAGGATGGTATCCATCATGCCCGGCATGGAGACAGGCGCGCCGGAGCGGACGGACACCAGCAGCGGGTTGGTGCTGTCGCCGAACTTCTTGCCCATCTTCTGCTCGAGCTTGGCCAGCGCCTCGTCGATCTGCGCCAGCACCTCAGGCGACAGGGTCTTGGTCTGCTGGTACTCCCGACAGACCTCGGTGGTGATGGTGAAGCCAGGAGGCACCGGCAGCCCGATCACCGTCATCTCGGCGAGGTTGGCGCCCTTGCCGCCCAGCAGCATCCGCATGTCAGCCCGGCCCTCTTCGAAAAGGTAAACTGACTTCCTAGTCACCGAAATTCACCCCTCGGTTGATGATTTCCAGGACTCGGACCGCCGTCTCTTCAACCGCCTTGTTGGTCACATCAATGACCGCACAGCCGACCTTCTTGAAGACAGACTCGGCGTATTCCAACTCCTGGAGAATTCGTTCCATGTTCGAATAGTTGGCATCCGATCTCAGGCCGATGGTCTTGAGGCGTTCTTCGCGGATCTGATGGAGTTTTTCGGGGCTGATCCGTAGACCGACTACCTTGTTGGGCGGGACGAGGAAGAGCTCCTTGGGCAGGCTTACCTCGGGCACGAGCGGCAGGTTCGCCACCTTGTACCGCCTGTGGGCGAGGTACATCGACACCGGAGTTTTCGAGGACCGTGAGACGCCGATCAGCACCGCATCCGCGCGCAGGAAGCCGCGCGGATCCTTGCCGTCGTCGTACTTCACCGCGAACTCCACCGCTTCGATGCGGCGGAAGTATTCATCATCCAGGCGGTGGATCTTGCCGGGTTCCAGCCTCTCGGGGGGCCCGAGCAGCTTGGAGACCCCCTCCAGCATGGGGCCCATGATGTCCACTGCCGGGATGTTCCACATCTCAACCAGCCGCTGGAGCTCTTGTCGGATCTCGGGCACGATGATGGTGTAGACGATCAGGGTGGGCTGCTGTCGAGCAGCATCTATCACCTCCCGGACGGAGAAGGAATCGTCGACCATGGGAAACCTGCGGATTTCCACGCCAGTCCGGCCGTACTGCGCCAGGGCGGCGCGCGTGACCAGGTCGGCCGTCTCCCCCACTGAATCCGAGACGATGAAGATCACCGGTTTCTTGGTCATCGGAGCCCTCCCTGTTTGTTCCGAAACGCACATTCCGTATGGAACCGCAGGAACGTGCCCCGGTTAGATTATTACGCCCGGCGGCCTGACCAATCCTGCCAAGGCTTACGGCCGTAAGGGTTTACGGCTCTTGATGTTTTCAATCACAGTTCAAGAGGTGGTCTATGACAGCGGGACGGGCCCTCTGGAGCGCTCCCCCGGCCGCGGCATATGCTGGTGCAGCAACCTGCGAGGAGGGGAGGACCTGGCATGCAGATGCTGGCAAGCCCGGTACTGCAGGCAGACCCGACGCGGGGAGTCCTGGCGGGCCCCATCCTGCCCGGCGGCACGCCCGACAACCCCCTGGCCATGGGCGGCTCCCCGTTTCCGCCTTTCGTCACCATGCCGCTCAGCCCGCTCAGGCGCGTGTCCATGCTCAACCTGGAACTCGCCCAGCGGATGACCGCCCCGGTGACCGTCGTGGCCGAGGTGGACGCCTCGGGCCTGATCGCAGTGCGTGAGGCCCTGAAGCCGCTGGCGGCCCGCTACCTGGGGATGCCGCTCACCTACCTGCCCTTCTTCGCCATGGCCACGGTCCGGGCGCTCAAGGCCTACCCGATCATGAATGCCGCCTTCGGCCCGCAGGGCTTCGTCATCCCCCGGTACATCAACCTCGGCATCGCCACCAGCGTGCCGGGCGGCGTGCTGCTGCCCACGGTGGCGGGCGCCGAGCGCAAGAGCTTCTGGGAACTGGCCCGCGACATCTACATCCAAACCCAGAAGGCCCGGGCAGGCCTGGCGACACCCCAGGACCTGTCGGGCCAGACGTTCGTCATCACCAACACCGGCCGGTGGGGGGGCACGCTCTTCGGTACGCCGATCATCCAACCGCCCAACGTGGGTATCCTCGCCTTCGAGGCAATCCAGAAGCGCCCCGTGGTGGTGGAGAACGACCAGATCGCCGTGCGGCCGATGATGTACCTGGCGCTGACGGCCGATCACCGGGCCGTGGACGGCGCCGAGATGATCGCCTTCCTGAACAAGGTGAAGGAATCGCTGGAGCACGTGCAGATGTAGCGAAGCCGGCCCCGGGCCCGCGGCCCCGTCCCCGTCCCGCCCGGCAGCACGTCAGCCCAGCGCGTCCTCCGGCCGGGGCAGCGGCGCCGTCCGCGCCCCTTCCTCTGCCCGGTCGATCTCCGCCGCCACCGCGCGCTCCAGCGCCGCCTCGCTTTCGTCGCTGAGCAGCCCAGCCCGCCGCAGGTACGCCGCCACGGCCGGCAGGGGATCCGCCTCCCGCGCCGCCGCCAGTTCCTCCGGGGACCGGTACCGGGCCTGACTGTCATCGCTGGTGTGGGAGTCCAGGCGCACGACCCGGGCCTCGATCAGCGTCGGGCCGCCCCCCGCCCGGGCCCGGGTCACGGCGCGGCGCGCGGCCGCGTAGACGGCGAAGGGGTCGGTGCCATCGAGGCTCACGCCCTCGATACCGTACCCTGACGCCCGGGCGGCCACGCTCCCGCCGGCGATCTGCCGCGCGGCGGGTACGGAGATCGCCCAGCCGTTGTTCTGGCAGATGAAGACGACCGGCAGCCGATAGAGCGCCGCCCAGTTGAGCCCTTCGTGGAAGTCTCCCTGGGACGCGGCCCCCTCGCCGAAGCTGCAGTAGACCACCACCCGGTCGCCGCGGCGCACCGCCGCCTGCGCCACCCCCACCGCCTGCGGGATCTGCACCCCCACCGGCGCCGACCGGGCGACGATGTTGAGCCTTCGATCACCCCAGTTGTAAGGCGTCTGGCGCCCGCCCGACGCCGGGTCCGCCGCCCGGCCGAAGGCGGAGAGCATCACGTCCAGCGGCGTGGTTCCCGCCACCAGCACCGTTCCGAGGTCTCGGTAGTAGGGGAACCACCAGTCCTTCCCGCGGGTGAAGGCCATGGCCGCCCCCACCTGGGCCGCCTCGTGCCCCCGGCTGGAGACGGCCAGGGGAACGGCCCCCGAGCGCTGCAGAAGGCTCAGGCGCTCGTCCAGCCGCCGGGTGAGGAGCATCCAGCGGTAGATCGCCACGGCCTGCTCGTCGGAGAGGCCCGCCGCGCGATGATCCAGCACAGCATCACGTCCTTTCGATGGCGTCCAGACGGCCAGCAAGCGACGGCAGAGGTTCGCAGCCGGCCGTCCGCCCCCCCACGGTCGGTTGCCCACGCGCCCGGAACCCGGCGGTACGGCCTCTCGTGCGGCACGACCGGCCACGCGCGGGCCCCGCCCGGGGCGGAGGGACGGGCGCGAAATTAGAGGGAACTTGGGACCCCTATTTTCAGGGAGATAGGGGGAATTTCTGCCCCCTATCTCCCTTATGTAAACTTGGCCCAGGCCAAATCTCGGTCGGATGATGTCGAATCCTGTCGAACACCGCCCCAACCGACCCCGGGGAAGCCCTTCCGGGCGTCTTCGGGTCCCGAAAGGTGGGCAAATCCGCCCCCTATCTCGCCGAAAATATGGGGCGATTTTTCCCCCTAATTTCGCGCCCACCAGGTCCGCTCCCCCACACCCCCGCCGGCAGACGGCCGGGGCCGTCGGAGACGGCTCGTTCCGCCGCCTGCGCACGATCCCCCGGGAGAAACGGACTCGCACCACCGTCCTGCCCGACCCCCGTGGCAGCAAAGCTGACTCCGCGCGGCCGCCCTCACAGTGCCTTCACCAGCGCCAACCGCTCCACCCGGCAGCCGTCCCGCAGCGCGTGCCGGAGTGACGGGGTGTTGGCGGGGTCGACGAACCGCCGCACCACCCTGGCCCCGTGGGCGCGGCAGTGCGCCTCCCCGGCGGCGGTCAGGCGGTCGCTGACGCCCGTGCCCCGGTACGACGGCTCCACGTAGATGTCGTAGAAGAGCCCGGTCGGCAGCCCGGTCAGTTCGTCGGGGACCAGTGCCACCACCAGGTAGCCCACAGCGACACCGTCTGCGCGGGCCACCAGCGCGGCGCTCCCCGGCTGGGCCAGCAGCGCCCGCAGGTTCTGCTCCGCCCGGGCCGCCACCGCCGCCGGGGTCGTCCAGGCCCGCAGGGCGGGTTCCACGTGGGCCCAGGCGGTTGCCGCCGAGCGTGCCGCCAGCCAGGGCCACTCCAGCGGGGTCATCACCCCCACCTCCACCGCCACGGCATCGCCCCCTCCCCTCCTCATGGATATGCGCGGGACCGGGGCCGCCGCGCCTGCATAGAATGGGCGAGCGGTCACCCGGGCCGTCCTGCGCCTCGGCAGTGCGGCTCCCGCCATCGTGAACCGTTGAGGAGGTGGGCCATTCCCCCATGCGCGTGATCGACCTCACGTTGGGATACAGCCACGGCATGCCGGCATATGGAACCTCCTGGTACAAGAGAGTAGAGATCCGCCCGCTGATGACCCCCGAGACGGATCCCACCGGGCACGGCCGGCGCTTCAGCCAGTTCATCCTCAACCCCCACAACGCCACCCACGTGGACGCCCCCAGCCACTTCGTGCCCGGCGGCAAGGACGTGAGCGACCTGGACCTGGGCCTCTTCATCGGACCCGCCCTGGTGCTCGATCTGACCCACAAGGGCCTGCGCGAGCCCGTCACAGCCGACGACCTCGCCGCGGCCGCCCGGGGCCGGATGCGGCCGGGCCTTCGCCTCCTGCTGCGCACCGACTACGTCGACAGGCACTGGGGCGACCCGGACTTCTGGCAGAAGCCGCCATACCTAGCCCCCAGCGCCGCCGACTGGTGCGTCGAGCAGGGCGCTGTGCTGGTGGGGCTGGACTTCCTCACCGAGGAGCCCGGGGACCGGGCGTTCCCGGTGCACAAGCGGCTGCTGCAAGCCGGCATACCCATTCTCGAGTACCTCTGCAACCTGAAGTCCCTCACCGGGCCCATCGTCTGGCTCATGGCCGCACCCATGCAGGTGATCGGCGCCGAAGCCGCGCCCGTGCGGGCCCTGGCGTTCGACGGCCCGCTGCCGCCGGAGGGGGGCGGCCCGCATGGCGAGGGCTGATGCCATTCGGCGCCTGCCCCTTCCCCCCTGGTCTCCGGCGGACCTGGCCGGGGCACTGGGCGTCGGGCCGGTGGCGCTGCTGGACGGGCTGACATGGCAGGGCCGCCGGGTGGCCCTGGTGGCCTGGGCCCCCACCGCTCGAGTCGGATCGATCCGGGAGGCCTGCAAGGCCGCGGGACGCGTCACCCTGCCGCCGGACGCCCCGCCCCTCCTGGGTGCGGCCGTGGGCCGGCTGGACTGGGACGGGCAGGGCCGCTTCTGGACCCCCGGCAGTGCGGCGCTCTTCGACCGGGAGCGGGGCGAACTCTGGGTGCGGGGCGAACTCCCCGACGCCGCCCTGCCCGCCCCCTCCGCCGACGTTGCACCCGCCGCACCGCCGGGTTCCCGGCCCCCCGCCGTCGGTACAGCGTCCGCCGGCGATGCTGCCAACACGACACCCCCGGCCAAGGCGGTGCCCCTGTGGCCCTACCCGGCGTACGCCGGGGCCGTGCGGGAGGCCCTCGCGGCGATGGCGGCGGGCCGCCTGACCAAGGTGATCCTCTCCGTCCCCTTCGCCGCCCCCTGCTCTCTCCCGCCGCTTGCCATCTACCGGCGGCTGACGGCCGGCGACCCGCCCGGGTTGGGCTTCCTGCTGCACGGCGGGCCGGGCGGGGAAACGCTGGTGGGCCTCTCCCCCGAGCCGCTGGTAATGCTGGAGGGCCGCCGGGCCCGCATGCACCTGCTGGCCGGCACCCGGCCACGGGGGCGGGAGGCCGAGCTCGCCGCCAGCCGGAAGGACCGGGAGGAGCACGCCGTGGCCGTGGAGCAGGCCCGCCGGGACCTCCTCACCGCCTGCGAGCCCGGCAGCGTGGCGGTAGACGCCTTCATGGAGCTGGAGCCGCACCCCGGGCTCGTGCACCTGGCCTCGCGGCTCTCCGGTACGCTCCGCCCCGGCACGACGCCGGCCGATCTGGTGGACGCCTGTTTCCCCGCCAGCACCGTGGGCGGCATCCCGCGGGCGGAGGCCCGGGCGCTCATCGACCGGCTGGAGCCGGTCCCCCGGGGCTGGTACGCCGGGGCCGTGGGTGCGGTGCTCCCCGGCGGCGACTTGCAGCTCTGGCTCACCATCCGCAGCCTGGCGCTGCAGGGCGGCACGGTGCTGGTGCGCGCCGGCGCCGGGCTGGTGCCGGGGAGCGACCCCGCGGCGGAGTGGCAGGAGTGCATGGCCAAGGCGCAGCGCCCCCTGAGCGCGGCCGGCGCCCTGCTGCCCCCGTTCGAGGAGGTGATCGCCGGTGATGACGCCCGCCGACCTTGACGCCCACGTGCGGGCCATCGTGCGCTGGCACTTCAGCCCTGAGACGGGCTCGCCCTACTGGCTCCGCAAGGCGGCCGAACTCGGCTTCGACCCCCTCACGGAGGTGCGGTCGTTCGACGACCTCGCCCGCTTCCCCGCGGTGGCCGCGGACTGGCGGCGCATCCCGGCCCGGGACCTGATCCCCCGGGGCTGTGCGGAAGCCTTCGACGTGTGGGAGACGGGCGGCACCACCGGGCCCCCCACCCGCATCGTGGACGCCCAGGAGCGCACCCGCGGCATCCGGCGGGTCGACCGCGTGCTGGACGAACACGGCTTCCCCCGCGGGGACGGCCGGGAGGGCTGGCTCCATCTGGGACCCACGGGTCCGCACCTGGTGGGCACCAACGTGGCCCGGCTCGCCCGGATGCGGGGCTTCCTCTACCATACCATCGACCTGGACCCGCGCTGGGTGAAGCGTCTCTACCGGGAGGGCCGGGCCGACGAGGCCAGGCGCTACACCGCCCACCTGGTGGAGCAGGCCCTGGCGGTGCTCGAGAGCCAGCCGGTGCAGGTGCTCTCCACCACGCCTCCGCTCCTGCAGGCGCTGTGCGAACAGCCCGAGGCCTACGCCTGGCTCACCGCGCGCATCAGGGGAATCGTCTGGTTCGGCACCTCGCTCCCCAGCGAGGGGCTGCGGCTGCTGGAGGAGGAACTCCTCCCCGGTGTCCGCCTGGTGGGATGGTACGGCAACACCCTGATGGGCATCGCCTGCCAGCGTCCCCGCCGGGAGGGCGACGTGTACCCCTGCGTCTTCGTCCCGCCGGGGCCGGAGGCGGTGGTGAGGGTGGTCGATCCGGAGGACCCCATGCGGAGGGTCGCCCCTGGCGAGGCAGGGCAGGTGCGCATCTCCCTGCTCACCCGCGAGCTCTTCCTGCCCTGGCACCTGGAGCGGGATCGGGCGGTGCGGGTCGCCTGGCAGGGCGGCGCGCTCTGGGATGAACTGGCGGAGGTGGCCCCCCTGGACGGGGGCGGCGTCCAGGTCGAGGGGGTGTACTGAGGTGCAGGAGATTCCCCTGTGGCGCGGCGGACGCGAGCGGACCAGCCTGGACGTGCGGGTCCTCTACGACTACCGGGGCGGGCCGCTGGCCCGGGTGGCGCTGGCGCCGTCGCTCCTGGTGCACCGGGTCGCCGCCGAACTCCGGGCGGCGGCGGAGCCCGGGGCCGACCTTCCCGCCCTCTGGGACGCCATCGCCGCCGCCGGACGGCTCCTGGCCACCGCGGAGCTGGGCGGCTGCTCGCCCGACGAGCACGCCCGCCTGGTCACCCTGGCCACGGGCGCCCCGATTGCCGACAGCCGGCAGGCGCTCACCGAACTGGCCAGCGGCATGCTCCACGTACGGGACGCCCTCCGCTGGCAGACACCGGACGGCAGCCTGGAGCCGTTTCTGACCCACCGCCTCGAGCCTTCCCCGGGCCGCGCCTGCGGCTGGGTGCCGGTGGGGCGCGTGCTGGGCTTCGTCGCCCCCTCCAACCACCCGGCCGTCCACCTCACCTGGGTCCTGGCCCTGGCGATGGGCTGGGCGGTGGCCGTCCGGCCGGGTGCCGACGACCCGTTCACCCCCTGGCGGGTGCTGCTGGCCCTGCGGGCGGCGGGCTTCCCGGCGGAGCGGGTCGCCCTCCTGCCCGGCGGGCACGACCTGGTGCCGGCCCTGGTGGAGCACTGCGACCGCACCGTCGCCTACGGCGGAGCCACCCTGGCGGCCCTGCTGGGCCGGGACCCCCGGGTGCTCTTCAACGGACCCGGACGCTCCAAAGTACTCGTGGACGGTGAGGCGGTCGGGGGAACCGCGGGCGCCCAGCGTGCCCGTGCGGTCGGCGAGAAGGCAGACGGTGAGGCCGGGGAGACCGGCGCAGGCGAAGCTGTCTCCGGAGCAGCCCGCACCACCGGGGAAGCCTTCAGCGGAACGCCCGGCCCGGCGCCGCTGGGAAACGGTGCGCTGCCGTCCGCGGCACGGGCCGAGGCGGGCCCGGGGAGTGCCGCATCCCGGCCGGAACACCCGGTTGATTTCCTGGTCGACTGCATTCTCCACGACGGCGGGCGCAAGTGCACCTGCGCCAGCGCCGTGCTCCTCCGGGGCGAGGCCCCGGGCCTGCTGGAAGCCGTAGCGGAGCGGCTCAGGGGACTCCCCCTCCTGGATCCGCTGGACCCTGCGGCGCGGGTGCCCGCCTGGAAGGATGCCGCGGCGGCCCGCCGCACTCCCGCCGAGGTCGTGGAGTCGCACGGGCTCACGTTCGTCCGGCCGGCGCTGGTGCTGGACGTCGACCCGGCGGACCCGCGCTTCGGGCTGGAGCTGCCGGCCCCGTGGGCAACGGCGACACAGGTGCCCCCGGGCACCGACCCGCTGCCGCTGCTCAGGGGCTCGCTGGCGGTGACGCTCCTGAGCCGGGACCGGGCGCTGGCGGGGCGGTGCCTCCGGGAGCCGTCGATCCAGAAGCTCTTCGTCGGCCCCATTCCCCCGTGGCACACCGAGCCCGGGGCCCCGCACAAGGGGCGGCTGGCGGACTTCCTCTTCACAGCCAAGGCGCATCGGGAGGCGGTGATCCCGTGGAGCTGAAGGGTAAACGGGCCCTGGTGACCGGGGCCTCGAAGGGGCTGGGGGCGGCGGTGGCCCGGCGCCTCGCAGAGGCCGGGGCCGACGTGGCCGTCCACTACCGCGGGGACCGGGCCGGCGCCGAGGAGACCGCCCGGGCCGTGGTCGCCGCGGGCCGGCAGGCCCTGCTGATACCCGCTGACCTCGCCCGGCCGAAGGAGGCCGAGGAGCTGGTGGCGCGGGTGGCCGACGCCTGGGGCGGTCTGGACCTCCTGGTGAACAACGCCGGAGTGGCGCCGGTGCGCCCGTGGGACCAGGTGACGCCGGCGGAGTGGGCGGAGGTGCTGGCGGCCAACCTGAGCGGCCCCTTCTACGTGATGCGGGCGGCGCTGCCGCTGCTCAGGGCAGGACGGGAGCCGGCGGTGGTGAACGTGGGCTCGGTGGTCAGCTTCAACGGCGGCGCGTTTGGCCCCGCCTACGCCGCAGCGAAGGCGGGGCTGGTGGGGCTCACCCGATCGGCCGCCCGGGAGTGGGGGCCCCTGGGCATCCGGGTGAACTGCGTGGCGCCGGGGCCCATCGAGTCGCCGCTGGCCCGGGCCCTGCCGGCGCCGGTGCTGGAAGCAATGAAGGCGCAGACCCCCCTCCGCCGCCTGGGCACCTTCGCCGAGGCGGCCGAGGTAATCTGCTGGCTCCTCTCTCCCGCCGCCGCCTTCGTGACAGGCCAGACGGTGGTGGTGGACGGCGGCCGGGTGATGAGTTAGACGGGCGGGTAAAGGGGCGAAGCACCTGGTAGCGGGCTCATTGGGCTACCGTGCGGCGGTATGCTAGGTAGCCGGCTCCACGGGCTGGCGCAGGATGGTCTTCAGCTTCTCCGGGGCGGTGCGCCGGAAGTCGGAGAGGTAGACCTCGTGGTGCCGGCCGCGCGGGCGGTAGCCCTGGGCCGCGATGAAGGCGTGGAGCCGCGTGATGGCCGGCCCCTCCTCCGCGAAGGGCCCCACGTGGAGCACCTGCGCAGCGGTGCCCTCCGCGAATCGCTCGAACCGCACGTCGAGAATCCGTGGGTTCTTCTTCTTCGCCGCCGCCTGGATCCGGGCGGCGGCAAAGTGCTGCTCGGTCACCCAATCCGGCATCCGGATGAGGAGCTGCCACTGCCACTCCTCTCGCGAGGTCCCGGCCCACGCCTCCGGCCGTTCGACCCACCAGAGCCCCTCCAGGGGCGGCACCTTGAAGTCCCTTCCCTCGGCCTTCAGTTGAAACTTCAGGGTGTAGGCGAGGGCGTAGAGCGCCTCCACGGCCTGCTGGAACGCGGGGCTCTCGGGCGCGCCGGCCCCGGAGAGCGTGAGGCACCAGGTCTCGGGCACCTGGACGATTTCGGGCTCCCTTCTGGCGCTGTAGAGTACCTTTTCGGCATCGGCGGGCTGGACCATGACGGACTCCTCCTCCCGGGCATACTGGGATTCGAACGCGGTGAGCCACTGCAGTTCCGCGGCGATGAGGGCGAGCGAGCGGTCGAACATGGCGGTGACGAAGAAGGGCGTGTCCAGACCGGCGCGGCAACCGCGGTCT
>NZ_JBFNEH010000049.1:0-26288 GCF_040797425.1 Symbiobacterium sp.
GCCCCCTCATGGCGGCTCAAGGCGCGGCGCCTTGCTCCGTTCTGCCAGATTTTCGCAAGCCGCCTGCTCGGGGCGTACGAAAATCTAGCACTTCATGCCCGAACTGTCCGCTTCCACCATGGCAAGGCACATACCAGCCGGAGGCCGGCATGCATGTTCTTGCGCAACGGCGGACTTTTTGCCCCCTCATGGCGGCGCAGGGTGCAGCTCGCTACTGCGTTCTGCCAGATTTTCGTAGTCCGCCTGCTCGGGACCTACGAAAATCTGGCACTTCATGCCCTAACGGTCCGCTTCCAGAATGGCGAGGCACGTACCCGCCCGACCCTGGCCTCATGCCAGTACGGGTTGCTGCCCCCGGCGCTGTGCACATGGAAGCTCCACGAGGTCGGAGCATCGCGGCGAGCGCATACCCCCACGCCTCTCTACTACACCCATTCACCGGCCGCTCTGCGGAGCAGCGACGCCTGCACCAGAGGCCGCTCGCCCCCGCGCCCGCCGCCGGGCCGTGTGGGCCTGCTCGAAGAGCGCTGCCAGCGCCCCGGCATCGCCCGCCGCAATCGCCTCCTCCAGTTCCGCCAGCGCCGCCCGGAAGGCTCCCACCGCCTCCTGAAGCGCGGGCCGGTTGTGGGCCCAGATCTCGTGCCAGAGGCCGGCGGGACTGTCGGCGATGCGGGTGGTGTCACGGAACCCGCCGCCGGCCAGCGCCAGCGTCCCGGGGTGCGCCTCGTCGAACCGCAGCGCGGACATGGCCAGGGCCGTCGCCACCAACTGCGGTAAGTGGGAGGCGCCGGCCACGCGGAAGTCGTGCTGTTCCGGACTCATGACCACCGGCTCGGCGCCGAGGGCCAGCACGAGGTCCCGCACGCGCTCCAGGGCGTTCACCGCCGGAGCGAGTGGGCGTGCGCCTGTCCCAGCCGAAACCCCATCCGAATGCGTACCGCCCACGGACAGCCCCGGTTCCCGCCTCGAGTCGCACGGAGCGCCAGCCCGGGCTCCGCGCTCCCGCCCCGGACTACCCGGCTGCGTACCGACCCACGTACCGGCTTCTCGCCCCAGCCCCACCGGCATAACAGCCGCCCGCTCCCCCGGCGTCAGCACCCAGCGGCAGCCGGGGATCAGGTCCGCCGAGGCGTTGGCCACGCCCGAGCGCTCCCGCCCGAACATCGGGTGGCCACCCACGAAGGCGACGCCGTCGGGCAGGTGCCTCTCCCACGCCGCCACCACCGCCGCCTTGACCGAGGCCACATCGGTCACGATGCTCCCCGGGCGCAGGAACGGCGCGGCCTGGGGCGCCAGGTCGATCATCGCCTGGACGGGCGTGGCCAGGATGACCAGGTCGGCCCGGGCCAGGGCGGCGGCGGGGTCGGTGACCATGCGGTCCACCGCCCCGAGCCGCACCGCCTCGGGGACACCCGCACTCCCGGCCCGCCCGATGCCGATCACCTCGTCGGCCAGGCCCCGCTGGCGCAGGGCCATGCCGATGGAGCCGCCGATCAGTCCGACGCCCCAGATGACGACTGTGCCGAATCCGCTACACATGGACCCACGCAGGCGCCCGCAGCCGCCGACCCAGCACCTGGACGATGGCGGCCACCTCGTGCATCATCTGGTGGTACGCGGCGGGGCCGATGGTCTGGGCGGCGTCAGACTTGGCCTCGTCCGGACGCGGGTGCACCTCCACCAGGACGCCGTCTGCACCCACGGCTGCGGCGGCCCGGGCCAGGGCGACCACGAAGTCACGCTTGCCCACGCCGTGGCTGGGGTCGACCACCACCGGCAGGTGCGTGAGCGCCTTGGCCACGACCACGGCAGAGAGGTCCAGGGTGTTACGGGTGGCCGTCTCGAAGGTCCGCACGCCCCGCTCGCAGAGGATCACCTGGTGGTTGCCTTCACTCATAACGTACTCGGCGGCCATCAGCCACTCTTCGATGGTGGCCGACATGCCCCGCTTCAGCAGGACGGGCTTGTGGGTCCGGCCCACCTCCCGGAGCAGGCTGAAGTTCTGCATGTTGCGGGTGCCGATCTGCAGCACGTCGGCGTACTCGGCCACGAGCTCCACGTCGCGGGTGTCCATCACCTCGGTGACGATGGGCAGGCCCGTGATCGCCCTCGCCTCGGCCAGGTACTTCAGGCCCTCCTCGCCGAGGCCCTGGAACGAGTACGGACTGGTCCGCGGCTTGAAGGCGCCGGCCCGCAGGGCGTGCGCACCGCCGTCCCGCACCAGGCGGGCCGCCTCCAGCAGCAGGTCCCTGCCCTCCACGGAGCAGGGCCCGGCCACGACCCAGAAGTCGCCGCCCCCCACTGCGGCCCCGCCGACGCGAATCACCGTGTCCTCCGGATGGAAGTCCCGCGAAGCCAACTTGTAGGGCTTCGAGATCGGGGTCACCCGCTCCACCCCGGGCCGGGCCTCGAGGTTCAGGTCGGCCAGGACCCGCCGGTCGCCGCCGATCGCCCCGATGATCGTGCGCTCTTCCCCCCGGGAGAGGTGCACGCCGAACCCCGCCGCACGAACTCGTTCGACGATGTCGTTCACCTGTGCCTCCGTGGCGCCCTTCCGCATGACGATGATCACCGCTCAACACCTCGCCCTTTCGACTGGTTTCACGGGAAATAAAAACGGCTTCCATCCCGTGTAGGGACGGAAGCCGAAAGGCTTTCGTGGTACCACCCTGCTTGGCCCGCAGGCGCGAGCCCACTCATTCTCGGGGACAGACATCCCCTCCGCCCTTGGTAACGGGGGCGTGCCGGCGTACCTACTGAACTCGCCCTGAACCCGCCGGACCCGGTGAGGGCCCCCGGACGAGTCGTTCAGCCTGCGCTCACGGGTGTATTCGAACCCGCCTTCGGCGCCAGCTTGCACCAACCGCTGGCTCTCTGCGGCTCTCCGGCCTTGGGTCTACTTCTCCCGCTCATCGCTTTACGATATTGAAGTTGATTCTACACGGGAAATCCAGAGTCGTCAAGCATGCACAAGGGAATTCTGACGAGCCAGATTCCGGCCGCGCACACGGCCACCAGTTGCCGGGGCTACCGCGTCGCCGCCTTCAGCTCCTCGGCCAGCACCGTCACCCGCCGGATCAGCTCCGGCTCGGGCAGCCCCTCGCCGCAGTAGCGCACGAAGGCGGAGCCCACGATGGCCGCGTCGGCCACCGCCGTCACCTGGCGCACGTGCTCGGGCCGGGAGATCCCGAAGCCCACCGCCACCGGCGTGTCGGTCACGGCCTTCACCGACCGCACGAGCGACGTCACCTGCGGCGGTAGGGCGTCCCGCGCCCCCGTGACGCCGGTGACGGAGACGGCGTAGATGAAGCCCCGGGCCAGTTCGGCCGCCCGGCGGATGCGGTCCGGCGGCGAGGTGGGGGCGACGAACTGGACCAGGTCCAGCCCGGCCGCCCGGGTGGCCGCCTGAACTTCGTCCCCTTCCTCCGGCGGCACGTCGGGAAGGATGAGCCCGTCTACCCCGGCCTCTGCGGCCCGCCGGCAAAAGTTCTCCACCCCCGGGCGGAGCACCAGGTTGTAGTAGGTCATGATCAGGAGGGGCAGCTGCAGACCGTCCGACCGCAGCGTCGCCACCAGCTCCAGCACGTTGTCGGTGTTGGCCCCGGCGGCCAGGGCCCGTTGACTGGCGGCTTGGATGACCGGACCATCCGCCAGCGGGTCGGAAAACGGCAGGCCCAGCTCCACCAGGTCGACGCCGGCCTCCGCCAGGGCGTGCACCAGCCGGCGCGTGGTGGCCAGGGAAGGATCGCCGGCGGCGATGTAGGCGATCAGTCCCTTCTCGCCCCGGCTGCGCAGGGCCGCAAAGCGCTCGGCGGTGCGGGTCACGGCGCCTCACCTCCCAGGATGCGGGAGACCTCGGCCATGTCCTTGTCGCCCCGGCCCGACAGGTTGATGACGAGGACCTGGTCCCGGCCCATCTCGGCGGCCATCTTCACGCCCTGGTAGACGGCGTGGCTCGACTCGAGGGCGGGGATGATCCCCTCCGTCCGGGCGAGCAGCTGCATCGCCTCCAGGGCCTGCTCGTCCGTGACGGCCACGTACTCCGCCCGGCCGGTGTCGCGGAGGTAGCAGTGCTCCGGCCCCACCCCGGGGTAGTCGAGCCCGGCCGAAATCGAGTGGGCCTCCCGCACCTGGCCGTACTCGTCCTGCAGCAGGTACTCCCGGGCGCCGTGGAAGACGCCCTCCTCGCCGCCGCCGGAGAGGGTGGCTCCGTGCTTGCCGCTGGCGAGGCCCAGCCCGCCGGCCTCCACCCCCACCAGCCGCACTTCGGGGTAGGGGATGAAGGGATGGAAGATGCCGATGGCGTTGGAGCCGCCGCCCACGCAGGCCACGACGGCGTCGGGCAGCCGCCCCTCGAACTCCCGGATCTGGCTCATGGTCTCCTGGCCGATCACGGACTGGAAGTCCCGCACGATCATCGGGTAGGGGTGGGGACCCACCGCGGAGCCGATGATGTAGTGCGTGGTCTCCACGTTGGTCACCCAGTCGCGGATCGCCTCGTTGGTGGCGTCTTTCAGGGTGCGGGAGCCGGACCGGGTGGGGATGACCCGGGCGCCGAGCATCCGCATGCGGAAGACGTTCAGCGCCTGGCGGGCCACGTCCACCTCGCCCATGTGAACGTCGCACTCCAGGCCGAACAGGGCCGCCACCGTGGCGGTGGCCACGCCGTGCTGGCCGGCGCCGGTCTCGGCGATGACGCGCTTCTTGCCCATGCGCCTGGCGAGCAGCGCCTGCCCCATGGCGTTGTTGATCTTGTGGGCCCCGGTGTGGTTCATGTCCTCCCGCTTGAGGTAGATGCGCGCCCCGCCGGCGTACGCCGTGAGCCGGGCTGCATAATAGAGGGGTGTGGGCCGGCCGATGTACTGCCGGCGGTAGTACTCGAGTTCCTCCAGGAAGACGGGATCCTTCTTGTAGCGGTTGTACGCTTCTTCGAGTTCGATGCAGGCGGCCATGACGGTCTCGGGCACGTACCGGCCGCCGAAGGGGCCGAAGTGGCCCCGCGCGTCGGGCAAGGCGTGACTCATCGGACCGCCCCCTTCGCCGCCGCCACGAAGGCGTAGATCTTGTCGATGTCCTTCACCCCGCCGGTCTCCACGCCGCTGGAGACGTCCACCCCGCCGGGCTGCGCCTGGGCGATTGCCTCGGCCACGTTCTGGGGCGTGAGTCCCCCGGCCAGGATCAGCCGGGGCCGACCGGGGGTGAGCGGCTCGTCGGGACCCGCCAGCGGGACACCGGCCTCCTCCAGCGTCCGGGCCGCCCAGCGGACGAGCGTCCAGTCGAGGGTCCGGCCGGTCCCACCGGGCTGGCCCTCCACGTAAGAATCCAGCAGCAGCCCCGCCGCCTGCCGGTAGGCGGGCAGCCGGGCCAGGTCGTCCGGCCCCTTGATGCGGAAGGCCTTGATCACCGGCAGGCCGATCTGTTCGATCATCTCGGGCGGCTCGGAGCCGTGCAGCTGCACGGCCTTCAGCCCTGCCAGGTAGACCGCCCGGCGGATCTCCTCCAGCGGGGCGTCGACGAAGACGCCCACCGTCACCGTCTCGGGCGGCAGCCCGCTGATGAGCGCCTCAACCCGTTCGGGCGTCACCTGCCGCCGGCTGGGGGCGAAGACGAAGCCCAGGGCGTCGGCCCCGGCCTCCACGGCGGCGACGGCATCCTTCATGAACTGCAAGCCGCAGATCTTCACCCACATGCGGCGTTCGCTCCTTTCGTCGTTCGGTACGGTTTCGGGCGCCCCGATGGGGCGTCGCCCGGTTCTCCGCGGCCCCTCGCGGGGCCGGGCAGGGCGCTCGGACAGCGCCGCCCCGGGACTCGGGGCATATGTGGACGGTCTGTGGGACGGTGACACGCAGGGACCGCTTCAGGCGACGCCCCGCAGGGCCCGCAGGGCGGCGGCCACGTCGGGCTGGCGCATCAGCGACTCGCCCACCAGCACGGCCCTGGCCCCTGCGGCCGCCACCCGGCGCAGGTCATCGTGCGTCCAGATGCCCGACTCGCTCACCAGCAGGCGGTCCCGGGGCACCCGGGGGCCCAGCCGCTCGGTCACCTCCAACGTGGTGTGGAAGGTGCGCAGGTCCCGGTTGTTGATGCCGATGAGCGGAGCCCCCGACTCCACCGCCAGGGCCAGTTCCCCCTCCGTGTGAACCTCCACCAGCACGTCCATGCCCAGATCGGCCGCCAACGCGGCCAGTCGGCGCAGGTCGGCCGGCGTGCGGGTGCCGGCGCACTGGCCGTGGAAGGCGGCCACGATGAGGAGGATGGCGTCCGCCCCCGCCGCCCGGGCCTCGTAGACCTGGTAGTCGTCGATGAGGAAGTCCTTGCGGAGCAGGGGCAATGCCACGGCCTGCCGGATGGCGGTGAGGTAGCTGAGGGATCCCTGGAAGTATCGCTCATCCGTGAGCACCGAGAGGCAGGCGGCGCCGCCCTCGGCGTAAGCCCGGGCGATGGCGACCGGCTCGAAGTCGGGCCGGATCAGGCCCCTGGAGGGGCTCGCCCGCTTCACCTCGGCGATCACCTGCACGGGCGGCGCCCCGCCCGGCCCGGTACCCACGGACCCAGTGGCATCCGCCAGTCCCTCGTTCCCCGACTGTGCGTCCGCCGGGGCGGCACCCGTGGCCCCCGTGACCGGCCCTTCCAGCGCCCGGCGGAACCCCCGCGGCGGCGGGGCCTGGCGGGCAGCGGCAATCACGTCCGCCAGCGGTCGGGACCGCCGGGCCGCCGCCACCTCCGCCTCCTTGGTCGCCAGGATCTCTGCCAGGATCATGCCCGCTTCCGGGGCAGCAGCCCCAGGGCGTCCTGGACCCGGCGCAGCACCGGCGTCGAGACGGCCTCGGCCCGCTGGGCGCCCTTCTCCAGGATCTCCTCGATCACGCCCGGCTCGCACAGTTCCTTATACCGCTTCTGGATCGGCTCGAGGGTCGCCACCACCGCCTCGGCCACGTCCTTCTTGAACTGGCCATAGCCGGTGTAGCGGCCTGCGATCTCGTCCAGCGACATGCCGGTGCACAGCGAGAGGATGACCATCAGGTTCGAGACGCCCGGCTTGTTCTCGGGGTCGTAGCGCACCTCGCTCTCCGAGTCGGTGACGGCCCGGCGGATCTTCTTGCGGATCACGTCCGGTTCGTCCAGCATGAAGATCGTGCCCGATTCATCGGGGTCAGACTTGGACATCTTCTGGGTGGGGTTCTGCAGCGACATGATCCGGCCGCCCGCCTCCCGCGGCGGGATGTAGGGCTCCGGCACCACCACCACTTCCCGCCCGAACCGGTTGTTCAGACGGATGGCGATGTCGCGGGCCAGCTCCAGGTGCTGCTTCTGGTCGTCGCCCACGGGCACGTGGGTCGTGTCGTAGAGCAGGATGTCGGCCGCCATCAGGGCCGGGTAGGTGAAGAGCCCGGTGGTCACCACCTCGGCCCGGGAGGCCTTGTCCTTGAACTGCGTCATGCGCTGCAGCTCGCCGTAGTAGCAGCTGACCTCCATCAGCCAGCCCATCTCGGCGTGGGCCGAGACGTGGGACTGGACGAAAATGGTGGCCACCTCCGGGTCGATGCCCGCCGCCACATAGAGCCGGGCCATGTCCAGCGTGTTCTTTCGCAGCTCGACGGGATCCTTGGGGATGGTCAGGGCGTGCAGGTCGACCACGCAGAAGAAGCACTGGGCCTCGTGCTGCAGCTTCACGAAGTTGCGCATGGCCCCCAGGTAGTTGCCCAGCGTGACCCCGCTGGTGGGCTGCATGCCGGAGAAGACGGTCTTGATCGGCTTGGTGCTCATGGGGATTACCACTCCTTTGCACATTCACTCGGGGTCAACTTACACGATTGGCATGCCAGAGACAACTCCGATTCATCCTGTTTCGTCAAACGACTAGTCTGCCCTTGGGAAGCCCTGTCCAGAGGAGGGAGCCGTTCATTGAACCGTCGACGCTTTCTGCTCAGGGCTGCGGTCTCGGCCCTGGGCCTCGCCCTGGGGCTCGCCGGGTACAGCCGGTTTGTGGAGACCCGCCGGGTCCGGTTCGAGGAGCGCACCATCGCCATCCCCGGCCTGCCCCGCCATCTGGAGGGCTACACCATCGGCGTGCTGAGCGACCTCCACGTGGGCCCGACCACCCCGGCGGAGTGGGTGCGGCAGGTGGCGGAGCAGCTGGCCAACCGGCAGCCGGACCTGGTGGTGGCGGTGGGAGACTTCATCGGCAGCCACAAGCACGTCCGGGAGGCCAACTGGTGCCTGGAGCCGGTGAAGGGGGCCCTCGCCGTGCTGGGCAACTGGGACTACTACGACGGCCAGATCCGGCGCGCCCTCACCAACGTGACGCTGCTGGAGAACCGGGGCGTGCTGGTGGCCGACGGCCTCTGGATCGGCGGCGTGGACGAACCCCGCCTCGGCCGGCCCGACGTAAACCGGGCCCTGGCCGGCGCACCCCCGGATGCCGTCCGGATCCTGCTCTGCCACGAGCCCGACTACGCCGACATCCTGGTCCGTCCCGAGCACCAGGTGGCGCTGGTGATCAGCGGCCACAGCCACGGCGGGCAGGTCTGCCTGCCGCTCATCGGCCCGATTTTCCTGCCCGAGGGGGGCAGCAAGTACCACACCGGGCTCTACCAGGCGAGGCACTGCCAGGTCTACACCACCCGGGGCGTCGGAACCGCCCACCTGCCGATCCGCTTCTACTGCCCGCCGGAGGTGACGCTGCTGCGACTGACCCCGCCATAGCCTGGCTCGGTCCCCCGGGGCAGCGGGGCGGCGAGCCCCCTGCCCGGGGCTATCCCAGGATCACGCCGACTCCGCCCGCAGCCGGTGCGACAGCTCCCGGAGGCGCTCCAGCGTCCGCAAGGCCGCGCCCGAGTCGATCGACTCCGCCGCCAGCTCCACGCCCTCCCGAAGCGTCCGCACCCGGTCGGCGGCCAGCAACGCCGCGGCGGCGTTCAGCAGCACCACGTCCCGCCTCGGCCCCGGCTCGCCCGAGAGCACCGCCAGCGTGATGCGGGCGTTCTCCTCCTTCGTGCCGCCCCGGATATACTCCCGGGGCGCCCGGCGGAGCCCCGCGTCCTCCGGCACCACCCGGTACGTCTGCACGAAGCCGTCCCGGAGCTCCGAGACCACCGTCGGGGCCGAAATCGAGATCTCGTCCATGCCGTCGGTGCCGTGCACCACCAGCGCGTGGCGCACGCCCAGGTTCCCCAGCACCCGGGCCAGCGGCTCGGTGAGGTTGCCGTCGTAGACCCCCATCAGCTGTGCCTGGGCCATCGCCGGGTTGGTGAGCGGGCCCAGCAGGTTGAAGATGTTGCGCAGACCGATCTCCCGCCGCACCGGGGCCACGTGCTTCATGCTGGTGTGCAGCGCCGGGGCGTAGAGGAAGCCGATGCCCACCTCGTCGATGCACCGGCCCACCTGGGCCGGCGTCAGGTCCAGGTTCACCCCCAGCGCCTCCAGCACGTCGGCCGATCCCGTCAGCGAGGTGGCCGCCCGGTTGCCGTGCTTGGCGACCGCCACCCCCGCCCCGGCCACCACGAAAGCCGCGGTGGTGGAGATGTTGAACGAGTGAGAGCCGTCACCGCCGGTGCCGCAGGTGTCTACCGCCAGCGGGCGGCTGTGGTAGATCCGGGTCGCCCGGTCCCGCATCACCCGGGCCGCGCCGGTGATCTCGGCCACCGTCTCCCCCTTGATGCGCAGGGCCATCAGGAACGCCGCCACCTGGGCGGGGGTGGCCTCGCCGTTCATCATGAGCGTCATGGCCGCCTCGGCCTGGGCCTCGGTGAGATCATTGCCCTCGGCCACCAGCCGGAGCAGCGCCTTCATGTCCATCTCCACGGCAGATCGCCCTCCCTTCTCATGCCGCCGCCGGCTGCACCAGCCGGAGGAAGTTCCGGAGCAGCGCACGGCCGCCTTCGGTGAGAATCGACTCTGGGTGGAACTGCACCCCGTACACCGGGTGGACCCGGTGCTGAACAGCCATCACCAGTCCGTCCTCGGTCTCGGCCGTCACCTCGAGGTCGGCGGGCAAGGTCTCCCGGTCGACCACGAGGGAGTGGTACCGGCCGGCCGTGAAAGGGTTCGGCAGTCCGGCGAAGAGGCCGGTGCCGGTGTGGCGGATGCGGCTGGTCTTGCCGTGCATCACCCGCGGCGCCGCCAGCACCCGCCCGCCGTAGGCCTGGCCGATGGCCTGGTGGCCCAGGCAGACGCCCAGGATCGGCGTGGTAGGCCCCAATCGGCGGATCAGCTCCATCGAGATCCCCGCCTCGTTCGGGGTGCAGGGGCCGGGGCCGATGACCACCGCCTCGGGCTCCAGGGCGGCCACCTGGTCCACGGTGACGTGGTCGTTCCGGAAGACGGCCACGGCCGCCCCCAGCTCGCCCAGGTACTGAACCAGGTTGTAGGTGAACGAGTCGTAGTTGTCGATCACCACGATCATCAGAACCCCTCCTCCGCCATTTCCAGGGCCCGGATCAGGGCCCGGGCCTTGTTGCGGGACTCGGCGTACTCCGCCGCCGGGTCCGAGTCGGCCACGATGCCTGCGCCGGCCTGGATGAAGACCCGGTCGCCCTTCATCACCATCGTCCGGATGGCGATGCAGGTATCCATCGCGCCGCGCCACGAGAAGTAGCCGACCGCCCCGCCGTAGATCCCCCGCCGCACGGGCTCCAGTTCGTCGATGATCTCCAGGGCCCGCACCTTCGGCGCCCCGCTGAGCGTCCCGGCCGGGAAGCAGGCGGCCAGCACATCAAAGACGTCCTTATCAGCGGCCACCTCGCCCCGGATGTCGCTCACCAGGTGCATCACGTGCGAATACCGCTCCACCTGCATCAGCCGGTGCACCTGCACCGTGCCGTAGGCGCAGACCCGGCCGAGGTCGTTGCGGCCCAGGTCCACCAGCATCACGTGCTCGGCCCGCTCCTTCTCGTCCGCCAGGAGCTCCTCCTCCAGCCGCCGGTCCTCCGCCTCGGTGGCGCCCCGGGGCCGGGTTCCGGCGATGGGCCGGGTGGTGGCCACCCCGTCCTCCACCCGCACCAGCAACTCCGGCGAGGCGCCGATCACCTTCAGGTCGCCGAAGCCCAGGTAGAACATGTAGGGGCTGGGGTTGAGCATCCGGAGGGCCCGGTAGATGTCCAGCGGCCGGCTGCGCACCCGGGTCTCCCACCGCTGCGAGAGCACCACCTGGAAGGCGTCGCCCTTCCGGATGTAGGCCTGCGCCCGCTCCACCGCCGCCTCAAACTCCGCCTGCGTCTGGCAGGCCCGCACTTCCAGGGGTCGGGGCCTGGTCCACGGGAGGCCCGGCGGCAGCGGCACCGGACCCCGCAGCCGCTCCACCGCCCGGTCGAGCAGGGCCTGCGCCCGGCGGTAGGCCACCTCGGGCTCGCCCCCCGGCAGGGTGTTGGCGATGAGCAGCAGCCGGTGCTTCAGGTGGTCGAAGACCACCACCAGCTCCGGCGCCATGAAGAGCGCATCGGGCAGGTTCAGGTCGTCGGGCGGCCCGCCGGGCAGGTGTTCGTACGCCCGCACCGCGTCGTAGGCCAGGTAGCCCACCGGCCCGCCGGCGAACCGGGGCAGCCCCTGCGGCTGGTAGACGGCGAAGCGCCGCATCACCTGCCGCAGGTGGCCGAGGGGGTCGCCCTCCAGCTCCTCGCCCTGTTCCGGCAGGGCGCCCGCCGTGCGGTACTCCGCGGCCTCCTCCCCCATGAGGAGCCGGCTCACCCCGGCCTTGTGCGTCAGGGTAAAGAGGGGCCGGCAGCCCAGGAAGGAGTAGCGGGCCACGTGCTCGCCGCCCTCGACGGACTCGAAGAGGAAGGCGCCGGCCTCGTCGAGGCAGAGCTTCATGAAGACGGAGATCGGCGTCTCCAGATCGGCCAGGATCTCACGGTGGACGGGGATCAGGTTGTACTCCCTGGCCAGGCTGAGGTACGTCCCCAGACTGGGGTGGACCATCGAGTTCACGCTCCTTCGGTGAAGGGCCTTTGCGGGGGCCGGCGCGGCCGAACAGAACGAAAACAGGCCTTCGTCCCTGTCCAAGGGACGAAGGCCTGTGTCAGCCTACGCGGTGCCACCCTCATTCGCCTGCAATGCAGGCGCGCTCTTCGCAGGTACCATCATACCCTCTACCCGGTAACGGCGGAAGCCACCGGCCCGCCTACTGATGCGCCCCCTGGGGCGCACGTTCGGCCGACAGGCTCCCGGGACCATTCGCCAGACTCCTCCGTACCGGACCTCGCACCACCGCCGGCTCGCTGAGACGGATCGGTCTGGGTACTCTCCCCGTTCATCGCCGTGAAGACGATCGGTTTGACACAGACATTAGCACGGGTTCGGCCCGGATGTCAACACCTGTTTTCCGAAATGGCTGCGAACGCTCCAGTTCGCCTCCTGGGCCGGCCGGCGGCCCCTGGAGTTCGTGGCGTTCCGGCCCCCCGCGCCCGGGCCTGTGCGGGGTCGACGGCGCCAGCCCCGGCCGGGTGCCGGAGAAGTCCGGCGCGCACCGCTGGTTACAGAGTTCCTCCCGCCAGGCGCTCCACATACGCCCTATCCTCCACCCGCATGACGTGCCGGTTGAAGAACTGCGCTCCCGTCACCATCACGATCACGGCGCCCAGCAGCGCAAGGTCCACGCCCGGGGCCACCCGGGCGGCCAGCCATCCGGCCAGCACCTGGCCCAGCGGGCCCAGGTGAGAGGCGGACGGCGGCGGATGTAATCCGCGCCGAAGCGGACGTCGGCCCAGAGCGAGGCGACTGCTGCCAGCGGCCCGGCTCCGGCCCCCCGCGCAGGTTGAGCTCCCGGCGCGGCCACCGGGTTCGGCAGCGGCTGCGCGTCCCGGGGCGAGGGGATGTGCAGGAGGGCCAGGACGGTGGCGGCCAGGAGGAACGAGGCAGCATCGAGCCCAAAGGCCAGGGGGACCCCGTTCTCCAGCCGGCCCAGGACGCTCCCGAGGGCCGGCGGCAGCGCGCCGGCGCGGGCCAGCGCGGGCAGGGCGATGATCGAGGCCGCCAGGGCCGGCGACAGCACCCCCGACAGCGACCAGATGGTCTCCATCATCCCGTTGGCCCGGGGCAGCTGCTCGTCGGGGACCAGCATGGCGTACGAAGTGTCGAAGGCGGAGTTGTGCACCGCGTCGGTGATGCCCGTGAGCCCGGCGGCCAGCACGACCATCCACACGTCCAACAGGCCCAGCCCCGCGAGGAGTGCAGCGCCGGCCATCAGCAGGCCGTTGACCACGTTCATCGTGAGCATCAGCCGCTTGCGGTGCCGCCAGAAACAGGGCACAGGCGAAAACCACAGCCATCCGCGCCATCAGCGCGGGCACTGGCTGGGCAAGGCAGAGCGCATCGCACCGACGCCCCTCACCTCCCGGCATTTCCTCCTGCTCGCGCTGGCCGCCCTCCTGCTGGTGGTGGGCGCTGTGCGGGAGGTCACGCAGTGGTGCGGCGTCACCGGCGGTTGTTGAGCACTTCATCGCCCGCTCGGCCGGGCGGGGAATCTTGTGTGCACCGGAGCGGTCTCGTGGGCCTTCTGCTGCGCCGAGCAAAGGGCCCTTTTCCACGGTGCCGAAGGGAACCCGAGCGCCGCGAAAGCAGTCAGATTAGTGAACCGGAAAGAGAGATGGGTTCAGATTCATCATGGGGGAAAGCACATGAAGCGCACATCCCTGGCACTTCTGGTCCTGGCGACGCTCTTGCTTTCAGCCTGCAGCGGCGCCCCAACTGCTCCAGAGTCCCCGCCGACCGGCGTACAGGAACCGGCCCAACCCAGTGGCCAACCTTCCGGCGAAGAGCAGGGCACCGCGCCCGGTGACGCCCAGTCGGGCACGTCCGCCGCACCCCTGATCCTGCAGCCGGCCGAGGTGGACCCGCCGGTAGTTTTGTTGCTCCCCGGCGACGGCGCGCAGCACCGCTTCAGCCTCTCGGACGGCAGCGTGGCCCTGGAGGGTTACGTCCGGGACGGCGCCCGGCTCATCGCCGCATACAACGGCGAGCCGTGGGTCACCTGGTTCATCACCGACCAGGGCATCTTCCGGCGCGATCCAAAGGGGCCGGGGCTGCTCCTCTACCTGCCCGCCGAGCCGGAAGACGGCCTTGCCTGGAAGCAGCGGAGCGGCGACGCCGACGTCTGGTTCAACCTCCAGGCGGTGCCCGACTGCCTGTCCCCCCTCGGGCCGACTTACGAGATCTGCTGGCAGCTCACGGTGTTGAACCGGCAGGAGCAGACGGTCTACCTCTTCGCCCCCGGCCCGGCCACCGAGGACTGGTTGGGCGACACGACGGGCGTCCAGGAGGCGCGGGCGGACAACTTCGCCAGCCCCGCAGACTCCTTCGTCAAGAGGCGGCAGCCGCAGCAGCCCTTGGAGCCCCCTTCCCGTGAGGCGATGCTGGCCGGGGCAGAACCCTGGCCCACCGATGAGGCCGCTCCCGTCGAGCGTGTGACCCTGGCGGACTTCCGGAGCGAGCAGCTCCGCCAGGCGGCGGAGGCCGGCTTCCCGGTGAAGGAGGTCGACCTGAACGGCGACGGCGAGACCGAGGCGATCATCGGCCAGCTGGGCGCGTGGCACAACTCCTGGGTGCTGATCCTGGACGCCCGCGGCAACCGTCTGCAGGTGCAGCAGGACTGGATGCCTGATGACGTCCAGCGGCGGGTGGACCTCGTCACCATCCCCGGACTCGCGAACCCGGTGGTGGTCACCCACACGGGCAGCCCGGACGGCTGGCACAGCATGCGATTCGAGTGGATGGAGGGCGACCGGTTCGTCTCCCCGTGGGGCTGGCACCCCAAGACAGACCTGGCTTTCGGCATGGACTACGCAATCCTGCCCGACGGCACCGTGGAGATCTCGGGCAGCCTGAGCGGCTACACCTTCGTCTCCCGGTACGTCGTTGAGCGTGTGGAGGAGGGCGTCTTCCCCTACGAGGCCACAAAGGTCGAAGAGCGGGTGACGCCGGGTCCGTATCCCACCACGGCGGCGGACCTGATGACCGATCTCTTCCTGGCCCGGTGGTACGGCCTCACGGACATGGTCGAGCAGTACGTCCCCGACCCGGCGGTGCGGGACGCCTTCATGGCGGTGGACGTGGGTAAGGTCCGGTACGCCCCTTCCCCGGTCCGGGTGGGGAAGCGGGTGGAGACGGAGTACGGCCCCACGGTCGAACCCGGACCACCCAACCCCGATGGCTCCTTTGAGTTCCTGGCCTCCGTTCAGGAGTACGAGGGCGGCTTCTACTGGATTGGCCGGGCCGTGGTCGGCGCGGCCGAGGACGGGCGTCTGGTGGTGAAGAGCCTGGAGTTCCTGGAGCAGGGCTGGGCGTACTGAAGCGGCAGGCGAGGCGCGCCGAAAGGCCCCCCGCTCAGTCGGGCGGGGGGCCCTTACTGTCACTGTGAGCCAGCGGTCACACCTCCACCGACCGGTCTCGGAGGTAGCGGGCGCAGGCCAGCACCGCCAGGAGCGGAACCACCAGCACGGAGGTCATGACCCCCATCTGGACGCGGTAGCCCGCGGCGTCATGCAGCATGCCCCCCAGCAACGGCCCGAACATGCGGCCGATGGTCGACCCGGTGAGGATGAACCCCTGGAAGGTGCCAGACCGGGACGGCGGCGCCAAACGGGCCACCACGGCCGGGAGGGTCGGCATGAGCAGGATCTCGCCGAGGGTGAGCAGGATCATCGAGCAGACGAAGATCCCATACCGTGTCGAGGTGAACAGCACCCCGAAGGCAGCGGCGTAGAGCAGAATGCCCACTGCCATCTGACCGGTGGCGCCGCGCACGCGCCGGGCGATGGCACGAGCGACCGGCTGTCCAGCGAAGATCACCAGGCCGTTCAGCGTCCAGAGGGCCGAATACCACGAAATCGGGTAGCCCAGTGCCTCCATCCGAACCGAGTTGCCGACCTGCCACTGGTTGAAGACCAGCACCACGCCCACCGCGGCCACGAACAGGGCGACCATGGGGAACCAGGGCACGGGCTCCTCCGGGGGCGCACCGGGCCGGGAGCCCGCCGTTCCCGGATTTTCGGCCGGTCCGGCGTGCTCCTCGCGGATGAAGGCCGCGGTAAACAGCGCGCAGACGATGAAAATCGCCCCTGCACCCAGATAGGCAAAGGAAAACGAGCGGTCGGCCAGCGCCCCGGCCACGGCGCTCCCGAGCGCAAAGCCCAGGTTGCTGACGACATAGTTGAAGTTGAACGCCCTGCGGGCGTGGCCGGGCCAGCAGCGGGCCAGCATGGCGTTCACCGGCGGTACGGCCATCGCAGCCGAGATGCCGTACAACACCATGCACGCCACGTAGACCGACCAGGAGTGGGTGAAGCCGAGCGCGCCCGTAGACACGGCCGCGACGCTGAGGCCGAACAGCATGACGGGGCGGGCGCCAACGAGGTCATAGAGCCAGCCGCCGATCAGCTGGCCGAGGATGGCGCCGGCGCAGTGCAGCAGCATGACGACGCCGGCCATGGTGAGCGACTGGCCCAGGTGTTCGTGGACATACACGGTGACGAACGGCCAGATGAAGGCCGAGGAACACATGTCGCAGACACTGCAGAAAGCCAGAACCCAGAGCATGCGCGGGTACGTACCGAGAACGGACGTCAGCCGCGTCGGCGGGTACATAATGGTCCCTCCAAGAAGTGTCACAGACCCGACAGTAAATGCACCACCCCCCTTGAACTGGACATCAGCGTCACCAGCGCGCCGGCCCGGTGGGATGAGCCAACGTCCAAGGCGCATCATTCAAGGGTGTACCACCATCCCTCGTTGCCACCTTCCATCTTGACCCGGCGGTAGCCCTCCCCTATGGGCCATCCCTGCCTTGCGACGGGCCCGGGCTTACCCCTTGACTCCGCCGGCGGTGAGACCGCGGATAAACGCCCGCTGGGTGAGCAGGAAGAGCACAATCATCGGGACAGCCGTCATCACCAGTCCGGCGATGACCACCGGCCAGTTCGTATCCAGCGTGCTGGAGAAGGCCATGATCCCGATCGGGAGGGTCTTCAGGCGGTCCGACTCGATGAAGGTGAGGCTGAACATGAACTCGTTCCACACGTGCATCGCCTGCAGCAGGGCGGCCGAGGCGATGATCGGCCGGCTCAGGGGCACGATGACATGCCGGAAGATCCCCAGCGCGTTGGCGCCGTCGATCACCGCGGCCTCCTCGAAGTCCTTGGGGAGCCCCAACATGTAGGCCCGAATCAGGAACGTGGTGAAGGGAATGCCGAACGCCATGATCGGCAGAATCATCGCAAAATAGGTGTTGTAAATGCGCAGCACCACGAGGATCCGGAACAGGGGGATCAGACTGACCTCCGGAGCCAGCATCAGGCCACCGAGAACGATGTAAAGCAGAATCCCCTGGCCGCGGAAGCGGAAGCGGGACAAGGCGTAAGCGGCCATCGTGCTGAGCAGCGCCACCAGGAAGGTGGTTGCGGCGGTGACCACGACGCTGTTCACCATGTAGCGGGCGATGCCGAACCGCCACGCCCGTTCGTAGTTCGCCCATCGGAGCGTCTTCGGCAGCCCCATCGAGTTGGTGAACAGCTCGACGTTGCTCTTGAACGAGTTGATCACGAGCCAGATGATGGGGTAGATCGCGATCACGACGAGGATCGAGAACAGTACGATCACCAGAACTCGGGTGGTCTTCTCGGAAAGGGGCTCACGGGCACGCTCTCTGATGCTGCTCATGGGTCAGGCCTCCTTCCCGGTACGACCGATCCGAAGCTGGATGAACGTCAGGATGAAGGTGATCACGAAGATCAGCGCCGCCACCGCGGAAGCGTAGCCCATCTCATCGTTCCGGAAGCCCACGCGGTACATGTAGTTCCCCAGCACCTCGCTGGCGTGATTCGGACCGCCGCCCGTCATCACCCAGACGATGTCGAACACCTTGAAGGCGCCGATGACCGTGACCGCCAGGTTGACGAGGGTCGTCTCCCGCACGGAGGGCACGGTGATGTGGAAGAACTGCTGAATCCGGTTGGCCCCGTCGATAGTGGCTGACTCGAACAACTCCCGGGGAATCGCCTGGATGGCCACAATGAACAGGATCATCATGTAGCCGGTCCACTGCCACTGCGAGACCCCGATGATGGCGTAGATGGCGGTGTTCTCAAGGCCCAGCCAAGGCCGGGCCAGGGACCCGAGCCCAATCGCCCGCAGCACCTGGTTGATGACACCGATCTCCGGGCTGTACATCAACTTCCAGGTCACGCCGATGACGGTGATCGCCAGCACCGAGGGGAGGAACAGCGCCGAACGAAAGAAGGCCGCCAACCGGCGCGAGATGACACCCGACTCGAGGATGGCCGCCAGAACCAGAGCCAGGTAGACCTGGAAGGCGACCGAGATCACCGCGTACAGGACGTTGTTGATGACGCTGCGCAGGACGATCGGGTCGCTGAGAAGACGCCTGTAGTTCTCGAGGCCGACGAAACGTAACGTGGGGTCGATGGCGCTCCACCGGAACAGGCTGTAGTAGAAATTTTCTACCACGGGTAGGTATACAAAGATGAGAAGCGCGATGATCGCCGGCGCAAGAAACAGCAGCGGTATGATCGTGCGGCCGGTGAACCACCGACGTACCATAGGGTGATCGCCCCCCGCTCAAGTGTCGGGTGCGCCGGACTGCCCACCTCAGGCAGGCAGCCCGGCACCCGCGTTGCGGCTACGTCGTTACGACCCAGCCTTCAACTCTTGCTGGACCTTAAGGGCCTGGTCCCGTACCTCCTGCATCACCTGCTCGGGGGTCTTGCTGCCCGTGAGCACGGCCTGCAACCCGGGGAGGTAGACCTCGATCACCTTGATGTTGATGTCGGTGTCCAGCCAGAGGGCCATACCGCTCGCCTTGTCGACCTCCTGGAGGCCGGCCTCCAGCAGCGGGAAGGAGGTCTCCTCCGTCACGGCGCCAACTGCGGCGCTCGGGATGCCCAGCTGGCGCACGTATTCCTTGCCGTTCTCCTCGCTGACGAGGAACTTCAGGAAGGCGATCGCCTCTTCCGGATGCGGGGTCTTGGAGTAGATCATGAACCCGTCCGGCGCGCCGGTGAGGACGTTGGGATCACCCCGGTCACCGGGGTTGCTCGGCAACCTGAAGAACCCGACGTTCTCGTCGCCCATCTCCTCGTGGACGGTGACGAACTCCTCCAGCTCGACGTAGATCATGGCCGTGTTACCAACCAGGAAGTTGGAGCGGGCCATGTCATGACCGATGGCGTTCGGGCCCTCGTTGAAGTAGCCCTTGTCGTTCAGCTCCTTGAAGCGGCGTAGGGCCTCCACGTAGCCCGGGTCGGTGAACAGGGTTTCGGGGTCGGCTTCGAGCAGGTAGTCGGCCTGGCGGACCTCGGGCGGCACCAGCTTCGCGTTAAGGTCACCGACGTAGTGGGAGGCCGCCCAGGGGAACTCGTTGCCGAACGCGATGGGCACGATTCCCGCCTGCTTGATCGTCTCGCAGACCTCGAGGAACTCGTCCCAGGTCTTCGGCGGCTGCAGCCCCAGGTCGTTGAAGACCTTCTTGTTGTACACCATGAACTTGCCGTTGATGCGCATGGGGATGCCGTAGACCTTCCCGTCCCAGACATAGGGCTGCACCGCGCTGTTGACCACCGCGTCCTTCCAGTCGGAGTTCATGAAGGCGTCGGTCAGGTCGAGGGCCTGTCCCGCCCGGGCGAACTTCCAGGCGAACTCACCCGCCCAGGAGAAGTAGATGTCAGGTACGTTGTTGCCCGCCATCAGAACGCGGATCTTGTCCTTGTAGGCCTCGTCCGATACGGCTTCCATCTCGATCTTGATGTTCGGGTGTTCTTTCTCCCACTTCTGAATCACGGCGTTGTAGTACGCCATGTGGTCCGGCTCGGGCCACTTGTGGAAGAAGCGGAGTGTGATCGTTTCGCCGGCCTTCGAGCCGCTGCCGCTCCCACCGCTACAACCGGCCAACAGGGCAAGGGACAACAGTCCAACGGCGAACCAACGGATACCCTTCGGAACTCGCATGCCTGACCCCCCTAGCGGTCTGCGTTCATGAACCGGGCGGTGTAATGGGGTGACCGTAGCCGAAGGCACCGTAATAGGTACAGGTCTGTGCTGCAGAAACAGCAGCCATCGCCATGGCGTGTTCCAGCGTTGAGCCGGAGAGAAGCTCCACGATGAGGCGTGCTGCGAATGAATCGCCCGCACCCAGCGTGTCGACAACCTGGGTAGGCACGATGCCCTGCTCATAGATGCGCTCGCCATCGAAGGCCAGGGAGCCCTCGCTCCCCCGCGTGGCCACCACCAGCGAGGGGCCGAGCGAGGCGATCCAGCGCATCAGAGCCACCGTGTCAGCCCTTGAGTAGTCGGAAGTCGAAAGGAATGCAATGTCAACGTACGGGGCCACTTCGCGCACATAGTCGAGCTTCCAGTGGTTGGAGAAATCGAAGGAGAGTTTTGGGGCCGCCTTTCTCAGTTGTGCCAGCTGAGGCTCGATGTAGCTGTAGATGCTCGTATGGGTCAGGTCGTGCTGCCGGATGAAGTCCAGGTCGGCCTCCTCGAGGCAGATCTGGTTGGTCACGCCCGGGCTGGACGGGCCGAACACCCGGTCTCCGTTCACCAGCGTGACGCTGGACTGCGCGTTGGGGCCGTCCACCACCCGGCATCGGGAAATATCCACCCCCTCCTGCCGCAGGGCGGTCTGCAAGAGCCGCCCCGCCTCGTCGTTGCCGAACCAGCCGACGTAACTGGCCTTGGCGCCGTGCCGGCGGGCCAGCACCGCCACGTTGACCGCGTTTCCCCCGGGGAACATGGTGCCGAGGTGCAAGTAGCGGTCGACCGTGTTGTCACCAACGCCGATTACGCTAACCATGTCAGTACTCCGTCTTCCACATGTAGCGACGGGTGCTCAGCGGATGGTTGTGCCACACGGCGAGATGCTCGGCCTGCCGATCCAGGGCCGCCGACAGGATAAACGGGGCGAACAGTGGACGGGCGACCGGGGCCACGCCCTTCATCTCGAAGTCCTTCGAGTCGTAAATCATCAACCGCTCGGAGTACCGCTTGCAGAAACGCACCACCCGCTCGGCCAGCGGACGGCTGGCATCCTCGCCCAGGACGATGATGGCGGGCAGTTTCTCGTCGAACAGCTCGAAGGGGCCGTGGAACCACTCGGCGGCCTCCACCGGAATGCCGGTCAGCCACTGCATCTCGGTCAGGATGCAGACGCCGTACACGTACGCGGTGCTGAAGCAGGGCCCCGAGCCGATGACGAAGAACAGCTTGTCGTCCTTGTACAGGCGGGCCTCCTCGGTGACCCGGGCCTCAGACTGCTCAATGGCGTCGGCCAGGGCCGCCGGGAACGCGTCCAGCGACGCCATGACCTCGTCGTGGTCGGCCCAACCCTCGATCTCCTTCAGGACGGCGCCTACCAGCGCCTGCAGCAGGATGTACATGGCGAAGTAGCCGCTCTTGCTCTCGCCGTACAGCACCGGATACTCCACGTTCTGGGCCAGCGGGGAGTCAGCCTTCTGGGTGATGCCCATCACCGTGCAGGGCTTCCCTTGCAGGAACTTGGCCGCCCGCACGACCTCAGGGGTGGTGCCGGAGTGGGAGCCCAGAATCACGAGGGTGTGCTCGTCGATCTTGGGTGGGTTCTGCTCGACGAACTCCGCCGGGAAGTAGAGATGGACCTCCAGCTTCCGGGCCACGCTTTCCACCAGGTACTTGACGGCCCCCATCTGCCGGTTGGGTGCTCCGCAGCCGATCAGGTACAGGCGGTTGATACCCTTTTCCCGGGCAATCCTGGCTGCGAGATCGGCGTAGCGACCTTTCTCTCTGACGGCGGTTTCAAGGTTGGCGAGGAACTCGTTCCGGTCGAAGTCGGTGGCCATGGTGGTGACGCTCCTTTCCCTTTGGCAATGTCTGCGGGTCCGGACCCTATGGGTCATCTGGTCCCGGCGGAACGCCAAGACCAAAGGCGGTCAGTTACGGGGCGGTTTCGTGGTCCGGGTGGTCGCCGCACGATCCCCGGATCATCAGGCGGCTGGCGATTCGAACCCGGACGGGCGGCCGCTGGTCTCCCTCCATGCGCCGCAGCAGGAGTTCTGCAGCGGTTCGGCCCATCTCGTACACCGGCTGCGCCACTGCGGTCAGTTGCGGTTTCACGAGTGTCGCCCAATCGGTGTCGTCGAAGCCCACGACTGCGATGTCTTCCGGAACCGACAGGCCGGCCTCGCGGATGGCATGCACAGCGCCGAGGCTGGCATGGTTGTGAGCCGTGAAGAGAGCGGTGGGCCTGTCCGGCTCCCGGAGCAGTTCGGACACGACCCGGTACGCGTCTTCGATTTCGTACGCCGGCCGGACCAGCGACTCGTCGATGGGCAGGCCCGCTTCGGCGAAGGCCCGCCGGTAGCCCCGGAGGCGCTCCTCGTTGCTGGACCGGTCCAGGTCGCCGTGGATGACGGCGATGCGGGTGTGGCCGTGCTGGATCAGGTGCGACACGGCCTGGCAGGCGCCCTCCTCGTTCTCGATGAGCACGGTGTCCACCTCGGCACCGGCCAGACCGCGGTCCACGAGGACCACTGGCATATCGGACCGCAGGAGCTCGTCCAGCGAGGTCTTCCGGCTGGAAACCGGTGCGATCACGCAGCCGTCCACCCGCTGTTCCTTCATGACCGTGAGCACGTCCTCTTCCACGCGCAGGTTCTCGTCGCTGTTGGCCAGGAGCACCGTGTAGCCGTGCTCCCGCACCGTCTCGATCACGGCCCTGGCCAGGGCCGCAAAGAACGGGTTGTCAATCTCGCCGACCACCAGCCCGATAGTCTGTGTACGGCCGGTCACCATGCTGCGCGCCAGGCGGTTGGGACGGTAGCCCAGAGCTTCTGCGGCGGCCAGAACCTTCCGCCGCGTCTCCTCGGAAGCGTAGCTGTAGCCCCCGAGCACCCGCGCCGCGGTGGCCTGCGAGCACCCGGCGAGCTTGGCAACGTCTCGAATCGTCACTCTCACGTCGGTAACCCCCACGCTGTGATAACGTTCTCACTTAGGCTTCTACCTAAGGTTGGCGCTTCCTGCGTTGCTCCCTTGATGTGAAATCGTTATCACTCGTGCTTCCACCGGGGAGGACGCGATTCGCTCTTGCTACGCACGCCCTGTCGGGTATGATAGCGTTCTCAGGAGTGCGACTGTGGAAGGCTCTGTGGCTGGGATCTGCGCCGCTCATGTGAGAACGCTCTCATCTCGCATTCTATCGCAGCGATATGCATGATCAATAGTCGGTTCGTTCAAACTATCGGTTCCCCCATAGCACTTTCAGATAGTTGTCCCTGGATCCAACCTTCCGCAAACACGCTTAACAAAGTCTCGGCAACGACACGGGCAACTCTGCCACACCGTCCCTCAACGCGTAAGGGCCAGGCGCACAAAGCCGGGGCTCTCCCCACAGTGTGATTTGCTGCGAGGAGAGCCCCAGTTCTTTGCCCTTGTCGCCTAATATTCGTCCCTTGCCGCTTCAGCCGCCCAGCGGGTGCGGGCGAAAACGAGGATCAGGGCGAGCGGCAGCACCAGCCCGGACGTCATCACGCTGATCTGCGTGTTGTACCCCGCCGCGTCGAAGAGCATGCCGCCCAGCAGCGGGCCCAGCATGCGACCGATGGTCTGCCCGCTCAGGATGATCCCCTGCAACCGCCCCCGCATGGCGGGCGGCGAGAGGCGGGCGACGGTGGCGGGGAAGACCGGCATGATCAGCATCTCGCCGAAGGTGAGGAGCACCATCGAAGTGACGAAGATGGCGTACCGGTCGGAGGTGAGCAGCACGCCGAAGGCGAGGGCGTAGAGCACGGTGCCCAGCACCATCTGGGCGGGTGCCTTCGGGAGCAGCCGCATGACGAGGGCGACGACGGGCTGGCCAAAGAAGATGAGCAGCCCGTTCAGGGTCCAGAGCACCGAGAAGGCAGAGAGGCCGAATCCCAGCTGCTGCGTCCGGATCGAGTTGCCGGTCTGCCACTGGCTGTATACGATCGTCAGGCAGAGGAAGGCCACGAACAGCATGGCGATGGGCGGCCAGGGGACCGGCCCCTCCGGCTCGGACGCCGGCCGGCGCACACCGCTGCCCTCCTCCGCCTCGGTGACCAGGTGCTCCTCCCGGATGAACGCCGCGGCAAACAGGGCGTAGAGCAGGAACAGGACCGACGCACCCCCGAAGGCGAGGGAGAAGGACCGGTCGGCCAGGAACCCGCCCAGCGCCGTTCCGGCGGCCACGCCGAGGTTGCTCGCAACGTAGTTGAAGTTAAACGCCTGGCGGCCGTGGCCGGGCCAGGTGCGGGAAAGCAGCGCGTTCACCGGCGGCAGCGGCAGCGACGCCATGAAGCCATAGACGATCATGCAGGCCACGTACGCGGGCCATGACGCGGTCAGGCCCAGCATGGCCGTCGCCGCTGTGGCGCCCAGCAGGCCCGTCAGCATCACAGGCCGGGGCCCGACCCGGTCGTGGAACCAGCCCCCGACCAGCTGGCCGAGCATGGCGCCGCCAGAGTGCAGTAAGAGGACGGTCCCCGCCACGGTCATCGACCGGCCCAGGTGCTCATGAATGTATACGGTGGTGAGCGGCCAGATGAACGACGTGCCGGTGGAGTTGAGGAAACTGCCGATGGACAGGAACCAGAGCATGCGGGGATAGGCACTGAAGAGGACACGGAGTCGGGCTTTTGCGTTCACGTCTGGTCCCTCCAGGTGGTAAACCCACAGCACCCAGTCTACCACCTGGCCGGGTTTCGGTGAAGCAGGAAGCGCACCCAGCCAACGGCGAGGCGCCTTCAGACTCGCGTCCGAAGGCGCCGTCCCCGTCACCGCTCATGAGGGGGCTTGTCATCGCTGCAACAGGGCGGGGCGCGCGAAGGCGCGCCCTGGCCCCGGTTCCGCGACCGCCGGAGGCAGGCAGAAGTGCGGCGGAGCGAGCACGCCCTGCCGGCGAGGCGCACTGCCGCCAGCGTGCGCGGGGAGCGCCAGTCCGCCAGCCCTGTGCAACGAGGAGGTTTGTCGAGATCCAAGATTGGGAAACGACTCGGTGAGCAAGACGGTGTAGGCGATCAGCCGCCGCTCGGCTCCGCCGCCGCCTCGGCTCCCATGCGCCGGTTCACCGCCTCGACGAGGTCCGCCAGCGCGCCGGCCACGTCGCCTTCCCGCTTGCCGTCCAGGTAGTGGGTGCGCACCAGGGTGAGCATCTCGTCCACGTCGACCCCGGCGGCGCGGAAGTTGGCGCCCATGTAGAAGCGGATGTCGTAGTTGTCTTCGGTGTAGATGATCAGGTACAGCGTATCAGGCCCCGGCACCCCCCACTCCGCCGCCACCCGGTCCAGGTAGGCGGTGCGGTCCTCCCCTTCCGTGCTGTCTATGACCAGAATCTTGTACCGCACCGGCCCGGGGGCCGCGATGGCCGCTTCCAGGGCCGCCGTGTCCCCCGGCAGGTCCACTCCCGTGGTGTTCTGCAGGGACACCTCCGGCAGGTTCTCGGGCACCGGGTGCGTGGCGGCGGAGGCAATGCCCACCGAGCAGGCCACCGCCATGGCAACGGCCGCAATCACCTTGGTCGCTCTCTTCACCGCTGATAACCCTCCATACGTAGAAGAAGTGCGGTTGCACTCTTTACAACGGAACACCCACCGGAAAGGTTACCGGTGGGTGCCATCTTTCTGGCCGTCTTCTTGGGAAACCGCGGGCCAGGCCCAGGTTCAGGCCGTCGGGGGCCCCGTGGTCACACCGCCAACAGCCCCGCCCGAGCCAGGGCCCGTCGCACGGCCGTGGCCGCCACTGTCGCCGCGGCCACTTTTGCGAGGTCGAAGGGCACGAAGGGCAGCACCCACCCGGTCAGCACCGCCGTGAGCCCTTTCCCTCCGACCAGCCAGGCCCATCCGGCGCCGCCAAGGTAGATCACGCCCAGCCCGGCCAGCATCGCACCGGCAAGCCTTGGCAGGTCGCTCCGCCGGGCGGAACCGCCGCCGGGCGCCGGCGTCAGCACCCCCACCAGCGCCGCCGCCAGCGGGTAACTCCACAGGTAACCCGCCGTCGGCCCGGCCAGCACCTGCAGCCCCCCGGTGCCGCCGGCGAAGACGGGCAGCCCCGCGGCCCCGAGCAGCAGGTAAAGCCCCATCGCCGCCGCTCCCCACGCCGGGCGCAGCAGGGCGCCGGCCAGCAGGACCACCAGCACCTGCAGCGTGACCGGCACCGAGAGCCCGGGCAGAAAGAGCCGCACCGGCGCAACGGCACCGATCAGCGCCGCCATTACGGCCGCGAGCGCCAGGTCGCGCAGCCGTACTCCACGCATGTACGCTCACCCCCATATGTTAACCCGTACTGTCCTATAG
>NZ_JBFNEH010000050.1:0-23712 GCF_040797425.1 Symbiobacterium sp.
ATGTTGGGTGTCGTACCATGAGACTGCATCAGTCGAACCTCCACATGGTGGTTTAAGAGGGGCAACTCCCACCATGTATCATTGGTTCTGACTGATGCTTTTTCAATGGGTTTCCATTGCACGAAGTCCGGGTTATTCACGCGAAACTTGAGCTAGTCGGGGTCATCCTCCAGGTAGGGGAGCGGGCTGTCCGGCTTGAACTCCTCGGAGATCACCTCGTACAGTTCCCGGGCCTCGGCGGCCCGCACCTGCTCCCGCACCTCCAGCACGCGCACCGTGAGCTGCCTCCGACCGAAGTCGATGGCAATGACGTCGCCCGGCTTCACCTCCGTTCCCGCCTTCGCCAGCCGGCCGCCCACCTGCACCCGGCCGGCGTCGCAGACCTCCTTGGCCAGCGTGCGGCGCTTGATGATCCGGGAAACCTTCAAGAACTTGTCGATCCGCATGTACACCGCTCCCTATAACGAAGACCGGACCCCTGGTGGGGGGCCCGGTCCAGAACTCGTGATTTACACGCTCTCCTTCAGTTCCTTGCCGGGACGGAAGGCCGGAACCTTGCCGGCAGGAATCTTGATGGGGTCGCCCGTGCGCGGGTTGCGGCCAGAACGGGCAGCCCGGTTGCGGACCTCAAACGTGCCAAAGCCAACCAGCGAAACCTTGTCGCCCTTGTTCAGAGCTTCCTTGATCGACTCCACGACAGCATTGAGGGCCTTCTCGGCATCCTTCTTGGTCATGCCCGCCTTTTCCGCAACGCTCGCGACCAGTTCCTGCTTGTTCAAGAATCGGTCTCCCCCTTCGAGGTAAGATTGGGTACGATTCCCGTGAGCCGTATTCGGCGCGGGTTTCCGGAACTCCTTCCATTTCCTTTACGAGTGGTGTTATTTTTCCCTGTATTTTTTCCGGAATTCCGCCTGCTTAACCTCATTCCATACTGAATCCATCTCGGCCAGACTCACGTCCGTCACCCGCAGCCCCTTTTCGGCCAGCCGCTCCTCCACCTGGCGGAAGCGCCGCTCGAACTTGGCGTTGGTGCCGCTGAGCGCGATCTCAGGGTCGATTTTCAGCTTGCGCGCCAGGTTCACTACCGCAAACAGCAGGTCGCCGACCTCCTCCTCCTGCTCGGACGCCCCGGCGGCCAGCACCTCCCCCAGTTCCTCGCGCACCTTCTCCGCCGGCCCGGCCGCGTCGGGCCAGTCGAAGCCCACCTTGGCCGCCCGCTTCTGGATCTCGAGCGCACGGCTGAGCGCCGGCAGCGCCCTGGAGATCCCACTCAGAACAGACGCCGGCTCCTCACGCCCGCGCTCCGCCCGCTTGATCGCCTCCCAGTTGCGGGTGACGTCCGCGGCGGTCTTCGCCACCGCCTCGCCGAAGACATGCGGGTGGCGCCGGATCAGCTTCTCCGTGATGCCCTGCACCACGTCGCGCATGTCGAAGTGGCCGGCCTCGCGGGCGATCTGCGCGTGGAAGACCACCTGGAGCAGCACGTCGCCCAGCTCCTCGCACAGGTGGGCGGGGTCTCCCTGGTCGATGGCCTCCACCACCTCGTAAGCCTCCTCCAGCATGTACCGGCGCAGGCTGGCGTGGCTCTGCTCCCGGTCCCACGGGCAGCCATCGGGCGCCCGCAGCCGCGCCATCACTTCCACCAGCGGGTCAAGCGGCCAGCGCGTGGTCTCCCCGGACTCCGCGGGCGGGAGAAACAGGCTTACTTCATAGTCTGCCCACTCGTGACTCGCCAAACCACTCAGGTGCGCCTGGCCCACAGCACCGTCCCGGTAGAGACCCACGGGATGGTCAGGCGGGTAGTGCGCCAGCAGCGCGGACTGCAGCCGGCCCAGGCCGCCGGGCGGAACCGCGCAGATGAGGAGCGGCAGGTCGCACCGCCCGCTCAGTACGTCCAACTCCGCCGCCGCCCGTACCGCGACACCACGGGAGAGATCGATTCCAAACGCCTGCACCAGTTCGTCGATCACGGTAGAGCCCTCCTACTCGTCGCGCAGTAACCGCAGCCGCCTCAGCAGGCGAATCGCCGCCGGCGGGATGCCGGGCACCAGCTCCAGGTCGGCCTGCCGGATCCCGCCCAGGACCAGGATAGCCACGCCGTAGATGAGCACCCCAAAGGCGATGGTGACCAGCCCGGAGAGCCGGGTCCAGGGAATGGCCCTCTGCACCAGCGGGCTGACCAGGACGAGGCCGCCCGACATCACCAGCGAGGCCACCAGGGGCCGCAGGATGTTCAGACGCACCCCCAGGTTCAGCCCGAGCCGCGAGCGCACCGCCGCCAGGTTCAGTCCCGCCGAGAGCAGGAAGGCGGCGGTGGTCGCCCAGGCCGCACCGGTCGCGCCAAAGGCGGGAAGGCCTGTCCACCAGTACGTCAGCACGATCTTGGCTACCACGCCGGCCAGCTGGTTCCACACCGAGAGCCAGATCAGCCCCATCCCCTGCAGAATGCCCGAGGAGGTCTGCTGCAGCATCAGGAGGATGGTCGACCAGCCCAGCGGCGCCATCACGAAGTAGCCGGGACCGGTGAAGAGCACGCCGTAGACCTCCCGGGCGGCGACCACCAGCCCGGCGGTGGCCGGCAGGCCGATCAGCCAGGTGAGCCGCATGGCCGCCGCAGCCCGGTGGCGCGCCTGCTCCACCCGTCCCAGGGCCATGGACTCGCTCACCGCCGGCACCAGCGCCACGTAGAGCGCCTGGGCAATGATGAGGGGGAGGTCCCGGATCTGCGTCGCGTTGGTGATGTAGCTCAGGGCCCGCTTGGCCTCCGCCTCCTCGAACCCCGCGGCCAACAGCCGGTTCGTGATCAGGGCGCTGTCGGCCAGCGACATCAGCGGTACAACCGCGCCCAGGAAGGTGAGGGGCAGCGCGATGCCCAGGATCTGGCGCAGGAGCTGCCCCCTTGGCATGTCCTCCCAAGACTCGACGCCCGGGGTGACCGTCGTCCATCCGGCCATGGGCCGCTCCCGCAGGTAGATGTAGCCGGCATAGAGCAGCCCGATGAAGACGCCCACCGTATTGCCGGCATTGAAGGCGGCTGCGCCCAGGTTGAGTGCCACGGGAGTGAGCAGGAAAACCCCGGTGAGGCCGAGCAGGACGCGCCCCACCTGCTCGAGGACCATGGTCACCGCGGCCGGGCGCATCCGCTGCATGCCCTGGTAAAGGCCGCGCAGGGCCACCTCCAGCGTCACCATGAGAATCGCCGGCGATAGCGCCAGGAAGCCGGGGGTGGCCTCCGGAAACTGCTGCATCCGCGCCATCCACGGGGCGGCAATCGCAAAGAACAGGCTGAAGGCCGCCCCGCTGACGGCCAGGACCATCGTGGCGACCCGCACCACCCTCCGGGCCCCCCGCAGGTCGCCCACCGCCAACCGCTGCGAGACCAGGCGGGAGATCGCCACGTTGAGCCCCGTCGAGGAGATGGCCAGGATCAGCATGTAGACGTTGTTCGGCGGCGTGACGAGAGCCAGGCCGTCCTCCCCCAGGGCGAGCTGGGCGACCGGGCGGTAGAAGACGCCGAGCGCGCGGGAAATCAGGGAGCCGACCGTAATCAGGAGGGCTCCCCGCATGAACCCCTCGGCCGTGGACTGCTGCAACGATGAACCCCCCTGTGCCCCCGCCCCGCGGGTGCGGACCGAATCCGTTACCACGTCTGTCCTTCTGTCTACCGCAGGAGCCCGGTGCGCCCCAGCACCACAGCCAGCCGCGGCCCGATGCGAGGGAGCGCGGCCACGTCGCGCCGGCGGACGCCTCCCGTCACCAAGAGTGCGGCGCCGTACACCGCCGCCCCGGCGGCAATCTCGGCCAGCAGGCCGAGGTTGCCCTCCGGCACGCGCGGGCCAAGCCACCGGAGGCTGCCCACCATCAGCAGGGCGCAGAACAGCGGCCGCCAGAGCATGGTCCGGGTCAGGAAAGCATGTCCGAGGTGCCGCTCCACACCGACCAGATTAAGGAAGGCAGCCACGGCGAACCCGACGGCCGTGGCCCACGCCGCCCCTGCGATGCCGTAAGGGCCTGTCCAGAGTGCCGTCAACACTACTTTGACCGCAAGCCCCAGGGCGAAGTTCCCCACGGTCAGCCCGATGCAGCCTACGCCCTGCAGCACGCCGGCGGTCGTCTGCTGCAGCATGATGGGGAGCGTCGCCCAGGCCATCGCCGCTGTGGCCGGGCCGCCACTGGGCGCGCCGTAGATCAGCCGGTAGATTCCCGTGGCCAGCGCCCACAGCCCTGCCTGGGCCGGGACGCCCAGCAGGAAGGTGAGGCGATAGGCCTGGCGGGTCCGCCGCAGGGCCTCGCGGGGCTTCCCCGCGGCCACCGCTGCGGTCACGGCCGGCAGGATCGCCGTGTACACGGCGGTGGAGACGATCGCCGGCAGGTTTGCGATCATGAAGGCGTTCGTGAGCAGCCCGTACTGCTCCTGGGCGTCGGCACCCACCACGCCGTGCGCCGACAGGGCCCGGAACACGAAGACCGCGTCGGCTGCCATCATGAGCGGCACGATCGCGCCGACGATGGTGATGGGCCCGGCCACGGCGAAGATGCGGGCGTACAGGCGCAGGCCGCCCGGCAGCGGTTGAACCGCGGGGAGCGGTTCGGAGCCCGCGGCGGCCTGCTCCGCCTGCCACAGGGCCCGCCGCTCACGCCCGAACAGGACCAGCATGTACACCAGCGCGGCGGCCGCGCCGGCCACGTCGCCCAGGTTGAACCCTGCGGCGCCCATGGGCACGGAGACCCGCACCAGCAGCCAGGTCAGCACCAACCCCGTCGCCACGCGCACCACCTGCTCGACGATCTGCGAGAGCGCGTTGGCGGTCACCTGCTCGAACCCCTGAAACAGCCCGCGGAACGCGGCCAGCACCGACGTGATGAAGAGCGCCGGCGCCATCGCGCGGAAGCCCAGCGCAGACTCGGCCACCTCAGGCGAGACCGCCCGGGCGATCCATGGCGCCCCGAAGAAGAAACCCAGGGCGCCCGCAAGGCCCAGGCCGGCCATCAGGGCGAGCGAGGAGCGGAACACCTGGCGGGCGCCCTGGCTGTCGCCCAGCGCCATGCGCTCGGCGACCAGCCTGGCGATGCCGATGTTCAGGCCCACCGAAGTGAACGAAAGGACGATCTGGTACGCGGTCACTGGTACCTGCGTGAGGCCCAGTCCCGCCGCTCCTCCCCGACCGTCGTACGGGGCGAAGATGCGGGCGATTACCGGCTTGTAGAGCAGGCCGAGCAGCCGGCTGATCAGCGTGGCCAGCGTGAGGATGAGCGCGCCGCGAAGGAACGATTCGCGCCTGCGTGCCTGCATACAGCCCCTCCTACCGCACCGGGCATCCCCGGCGAGAACCGCTCAATCCTTCACATGGTATCCCACCCTTCGACCGTCGTAAAGGGCGGGGCGCCCCTGTTTCAAGAAAAACCGTTCAGGAGTCAGTGGACTGCTCCTGAACGGCAGAGGGTTCTCCGCTATTGCTCCATCTGTTTCGCGAGGAAGCCGGCGGCCGTCTCGGCGAGCTTGACCTCGGTCTCCGTCATCGTGGCATCGGGCTCCCGGGAGCAGATGATCACGGCGCCGATCGGGTCGCCCCCCGCCACGATCGGGGCGATTACGTACACAGGAAAGCGGTTCTCCTCCTCGTCATCGCCGATGATGGAGCCGCGCTGCTTCGCCTCCCCCGCTTTGAGCACCGTAATCGAACGGCGATCCTCCATGGACCGCTCCACCAGCGAACCGATGGGCTTGTTCAGAAATTCCTTTTTCGGAGCCCCGGCTACGGCGATGATCGTGTCCCGGTCGGCGATCAGTGCAGTATGCCCGACAGCCTCGTAGAGAGAGTCGGCGTACTCCTTGGCAAACTCCCCCAGTTCCCCGATCGGCGAGTACTTCTTGAGGATGACCTCGCCATCCCGATCGACGAAGATCTCCAGGGGATCGCCCTCCCGGATCCGAAGGGTTCTACGGATCTCCTTGGGGATGACAACCCGGCCCAGGTCGTCAATGCGCCTGACTATGCCTGTGGCCTTCAAGTACAACCCTCCTCTGTAGGCAGCGACTTCGGCTCGACTGCCGTTAGTATACGGCAGCCCTGACAACCCCTATGCACCCTCTGGCAACCCGCCCCACCGGGGCGTTCCGGTGACATTCTATGCAGAAGCTGGCAGCACAGGCGCACTTCTACCTGACAGAGGCGACCGTGAACTCATGCAGCTGCTCCATCAGCAGGAGCAGCGTGCGCAGGAGCGAGCGGGGATCCAGCCCGCGCACGTTCACCACGAAACTCGAGCGCTTGAGCCCGCGCGGGATCTCGATGCGCCCGCGGAACTCGGGCTTGCGGTTGAGTGTGGCCAGCCGGTCAAACGGGAAGCGGGCCGCCTCCGCCGGCTGGAACTTCACGGTCACCCGGTCCCGCATCTGCGTGATGGCGGTGATGCCCAGGCGGTTGCAGTGGACCTTGAGCCGGGCGATGTCGAGGAGGTTCTTCACCGGATCGGGCAGGGAACCGAAGCGGTCCACCAGCTCGTCCGCCACATCCTCCGCGTCGGCCAGCGAACGGATGGCGATGATGCGCTTGTACGCGTCGATCTTCTGCCGGGCGTCGGGCACGTACTGGTCGGAGATGAAGGCATCCACCTGAAGCTCGATGTTGGCCTGCACCTCTACCGGCGGTGCCGGCTCGCCCTTCAGCTCGCGCACGGCCTCCTCGAGCAGCTGGGTGTAGAGGTCGAAACCGACGCTCACGATGAACCCGTGCTGCTCGGGACCCAGGATATTGCCTGCGCCGCGGATCTCCAAGTCGCGCATGGCGATCTTGAACCCTGAGCCCAGCTCGGTGAAGTCCTTGATCGCGCGCAGGCGCTTCTCGGAGGCCTCGGTGAGCACCTTGTCCCGCCGGTAGAGGAAGTACGCGTAGGCCAGCCGGTTGGACCGCCCCACCCGGCCCCGCAGCTGGTAGAGCTGGCTCAGCCCCATGTGGTCGGCCTCGTCCACGATGATGGTGTTCACCTGAGGGATGTCGATCCCATTTTCGATAATGGTGGTAGCCACCAGGACGTCGTACTCGCCCTCCATGAAATCCAGGAGGATCTGCTCCAGCCGGTCCTCCGCCATCTGCCCGTGCGCCACCGCGATGCGCGCCTCGGGAACCAGCTGGTGGAGGCGGCTGGCCACCTTGTCCAGGTCCTGGATCCGGTTGTGCACGTAGAAGACCTGCCCGCCCCGGGCCAGCTCGCGGCCGATCGCGTCCTGCACCAGGGCGTCGTCGTACTCGGCCACAAACGTCTCCACCGGGTACCGGTCCTCCGGCGGGGTGGTGATCACCGACATATCCCGCATGCCGACCATCGCCATGTGCAGGGTACGCGGGATGGGGGTGGCGGACAGCGTCAGCACGTCGACGTTCGCCTTGAGCTGCTTGATCTTCTCCTTGTGCGCCACGCCGAAGCGCTGCTCTTCGTCCACGATGAGCAGCCCCAGGTCCTTGAACTTCACGTCGTCGGAGAGCAGGCGATGGGTGCCGATCACCAGGTCGATGCGCCCGTCGGCCAGGCCCTTCAGAATCTCGGCCTGCTCCCTGGGGCTCTTGAACCGGTTCAGCACGGCCACGTTGATCGGGAAGCCCTCCATGCGGCTCTTGCACGTGGCGTAGTGCTGCTGGGCGAGGATGGTCGTGGGCACCAGGAAAGCCACCTGCTTGCCGGCCGTCACGGCCTTGAAGGCAGCCCTTAGGGCCACCTCGGTCTTGCCGTAGCCCACGTCGCCCAGGAGCAGCCGGTCCATCGGCTGGGGCTTCTCCATGTCCGCCTTGATCTCGGCGATGGCCTTCAGCTGGTCCGGCGTCTCCTCGTAGGGGAACGCATCCTCGAAGTCCCGCTGCCAGGGCGTGTCCGGCGGGAAGGCGATGCCGGGCTGGGTCTGCCGGATGGCCGCCAGGCGGAGCAGCTCCGCCGCCATCTCCCGGATCGACTCCTTGACCCGGGTCTTGACCTTCGCCCACTCGCCGCCGCCCAGCCGGTTGATCTTGGGCTCGTGCCCCTCGGCGCCAATATACTTCTGGATCTGGTCAACCTGCTCGGTGGGGATCTTGAGCCGGTCGCTCCCCTCGTACTGGATCACCAGGTAGTCGCGCGTGACGCCGAGGATGGTCTCGGAGCGGACGCCCAGGTACCGCCCGATGCCGTGGGTGGCGTGCACCACGTAGTCGCCCACCTGGAGGTCCTGGTAGCTGGCGATGCGCGCCGCGTGCCGCCCGCCGGCCCCGGCGGCCCCCGCCGCGCCTTGCACCACCCCGGCGCGGCGCCGCCTGCGCGGGCGGCCCTGAATCTCGGCATCCGTCACCGTGACCAGCCGCTGGCTCGGCCACTGGAAGCCGCCCTCCAGTGACCCGATGCCCACCCAGACGGCCCCGGACGGCGGCACGGCCACCTCGGCGCCGGGGGCGCCGGCGCCGCTCTCCACGTCGGCCTCCAGCAGCAGCTCCCGCAGGCGCTGCTGCCGCTCCTGGGTCCCGGCGAGCACGACGATCCGATAACCCTGCTTCTTCCAGCGCGTGAGCTCCTCCATGAAGAGAGGCCACTGCCCGTGGAACTCCTGCATGGCGGTGGCCGTGAAGCCCACCTCGTTGGCCGGCCGGATGCCCGGTATGCCCCGGCCCAGCGCGCTGAAGTAGATGGTGCTGCCCTGCCGGCACCGCTGGAACAGCGCGTGGTAATCGAGGTAGAGGCCCAGCTGGCCCGGGAGCAGGTTGCCCCGCTCCATCATCGCCACCTGCCGGTCCGCGTCGCGGCCCTCGAGCTTGGCGCTGGCGTCGCGGATGCGGGCCGGCTCGTCCACGAAGACCAGCGGCGGCTCCGGGAAGTAATCGACCAGGGTCTCCATCTTCTCGTAGAAGAAGGTGGCGTACTGCTCCAACCCCGAAAAGTAGATTTGCTGTCCCAGCTTGGCCAGATGGCCCTCCACGCGCTCCTCCAGCCGCTCTGCCGCATCGGCGGGCTGCAGCAGCGGGGCCTGCCCCTCCGCCTGCCCATCCCGGGCCCGCATCTTGCGGAGCCGGGCCACCGTCTGCTCCAGGTCACGGCGAATGCGGGCAATCGCCTGGTCGATTCCTGTCTCGGGCAGGATGAACTCGCGCGCCGGCCCCACCGCGGCGGTCTCCAGCCGCTCCACGGTCCGCTGGGTGGCCGGGTCGAAGCGCCGGATCTCGTCGATCTCGTCGCCCCAGAACGCGATCCTGAGCGGGTAGTCTCCCGCCAGCGGGAAGAGGTCGACGATCTCGCCCCGCACCGCCATGTGCCCCTTGGACTCCACCATGTCGACCCGCTCGTACCCTTGCCGGGCCAGCCGCGCCACCAGCTCATCCCGCTCGATGCGCAGGCCGGGAGCCAGGGTGAGCAGGGCGCTCTGGAAGACCGCACGCGGCGTGAGGCTGCGGTACAGGGCGGCGGCGGGGGCGACCACGATCAGGTTCTCGCCGCGCGCCAGCCGCTCCAGCACGGCCAGCCGCTGGCCGACTACCTCGGGCGAGTGGGCCACCACCTCGAAGGGCAGGTACTCCATCGGCGGGAAGAGCACCACGTCCTCCGCAGGGAGCCAGGTCATCAGGTCGTCACGGAAGCGTACGGCCTGCTGCAGCGTCGCGGCGATGACCAGGACCGGACGGCCGGTCTGCCGTCGCAGTGCCGCTGCGAGCGCGCTCTTCAGCGACCCGGCCACGCCGTAGACCATCTGCTCGGCCAGGCCGCGCTTCAGGCCGTCATGAAGCGAACTGAACTCCGGCGAAGCCTGGAGAAGCTGAAGCAAGGTCTCATTAGGCATGCGGGAACCTCCCCAGAGTGTGCCCCCGAGCCCGGGGGTGAGCGTGGGGGCGCGCTTCCCCGCTTCAGGAAGCAAACGCCACCAAGGGCTCTAGCCCGCTTGGGTGGGGGCTACAGCCCGAGTCGCGCCGCGGAAGTCTGGCTCCCGCCAAAGCGCAATTGGCGGTCAGCGGGCCTGCGCCCTCCCGGGCGCCGGCTCCGATACCGGTTCCACATCAGCCAGGCGGGGCAGCCACGCCCGGGCCGCCAGCCAGCCGGCCACGCAGGCGGCGCTGAAGCGGACGGCCAGCAGGAGCAGGCCGCTGGCACCGACCGCGGTAAAAAGAACGGTCTCCTCCACAATAGCGTGGCAGACGCCGAGGAAGACGCACATCACGGTCAACTCGTTCCGGCTCAGCCGCCCCTCCCGGGCGGTCTGCAGCAGGACGCCCGCACCGTAGGTGAGCCCAATCCCCAGCCCCGCCACCATCGGCACGGCGGCATCGGCCGGCAGCCGCAAGGGGCGGAGCGCCGGCACTGCGTGGCGGGCGACGCGGGGCAGCCACCCGGAATCCTTGAGCAGCTGGATGGCCACGAACAGCAGGAGCAGCCACCAGAGCTTGACCACCCCCAGCACGCCGGCGACGAGCCCTTCCCAGATCCATGTAAGCCAGACCATGGCGCTCCTCCTAGGGTAGGACCCAGTTGAGCACCAGTGCAACGGCGAACATCGCCGCCGTGCGAGCTGCCACCACCCAGCGAGCCCGCGCACCTGCCTTCGCCACCAACGCCGTCTCCTGGATGGCGGAGTGGCTCAGCATGATCATCGCAGCCAGGATAGTCTTCTCCCGGGCGGAGAGGCCCAGTGCGACCAGGACGCCGAGCCCGGCATAGAAGTTGACCAGGTTCGCCGATACCAGCGCCAGTGCCGACTCGCCCGGAAGGCCGAAGATTCCCATGAGCGGGCTGAGCCAGTCCGACAAGTGCCCGAGCCACCCGCTCCGATCCAGCACGTGAATCACAACGGTGGCCGGGACGATGACCTTCGCCAGCTCCCAGAGTACCTCGAGGCCGGTGCGCACCCCCCGCCTGACGGACACCGCCCAGTTCATGCGGAAATCACTCGCTCCCTACGCTATTGTAGCGGTTCATCGCCGCCTCGATGCCATCGGTCAGGAAGCACTCCACCGCCGCGACCGCCCTGGGCAGCACCCCGGCTACGGTGGCCGCGTCGTCCGGCCCGAAGGGCGCGAGAACCCAGTCGACCACCTGCCAGCCGGGCGCCGGCCGGCCGATGCCGATCTTCAGCCGGGGGAACACCTCGGTGCCCAGCTCCGCGATGATCGACTTGATGCCGTTGTGCCCGCCGGAACTCCCCCTGGCGCGCAGGCGCAGACGACCCACCTCCAGGTCCAGGTCGTCGTGAAGCACCAGCACGTCCGCAGGGTCGATCCGGAAAAACCGGGCCGCCTGGGCCACGGACCGTCCGCTCAGGTTCATGTAGGTCAAAGGTTTAAGTAGCAGCACCTTCTCGGCGTCCGGCCCCCAGCGCAGTTCGCCGTACAGGCCCTCAAATCCGCGCTGGTCCACCGCCACCCCGTGCTTGCGGGCGAACGCATCCAGTAACATCCAGCCCACGTTGTGCCGGGTGTTGGCGTAGCGGGGGCCGGGATTGCCGAGACCCGCGATCAGCTTGGGCATGATCTGATTCTCCCCGTGTGCGGTTCGACACGCATTACTTTACCACAGCCGGCGATTCTGCGAACACGCTGAGCGCAACGAAAGGGCACCCCGACGGTACGCCGGGATGCCTCGCAGTGACGGGGAATCAAAGTCGGGGTTCCTCTTCGAAGATCTTTGAAACCGACAAGTCCTCATGAATGCGGATGATCGCCTTGGCCAGCAGCGGCGCCACGGAAACCACCCGGATCTTGTCTGCCAGCTTGGTGTGGTCCACGGGAATCGTGTCGGTCACCACGATCTCCTTGAAGGGGCTGTTGGCCAGCCGCTCGTACGCCGGGCCGCTGAACACCGCGTGGGTACAGGCGGCATAGACCTCGGTTGCGCCCCGCTTCAGGAGTGCCTCGGCGCCACTGACGATGGTGCCGGCCGTGTCGATCAGGTCGTCCACCATGATCGCCGCCTTGCCCTCTACGGAGCCGATGATGTTCATCACCTCCGCCACGTTGGGCTCGGGGCGGCGCTTATCGATGATGGCCAGCCCGACCCCCAGGCGCTCGGCGAGGTCGCGGGCCCGCGGAACTCCGCCGGTGTCGGGCGAGACGACTACCGCGTTTTTCAGGCCCTTCTGCTTGAAGTAGTTGGCGATCAGGGGACCAGCCTGCAGGTGGTCCACCGGGATGTCGAAGAAGCCCTGAATCTGCGCCGCGTGCAAATCGATGGTCAGCAGCCGGCTGAAGCCCGCCTCGGTGATCAGGTTCGCCATCAGCTTTGCGGTGATGGGTTCACGCCCCCGGGCCTTGCGGTCCTGCCGGGCGTAGGGGAAGTGAGGCACTACCGCGGTGATCCGGCGGGCGCTGGCCCGCCGGAGGGCGTCGCCGATCACGAGCAGTTCCATCACGTTTTCGTTGACCGGATGGACGCCGGACTGGAGCACGAAACAGTCCGTACCCCGCACCGACTCGTTGATGTCCACGCGGATCTCGCCGTTGGAGAACCGGCCCACGTTCATATTGCCGAGGCTGATTCCCATGTGCTCGACGATCGCTCTGGCCAGCGGAAGGTTGGCATTGCCGGAGAAAATCTTCAGCTTCCGATCCGGGTACGGTACCACTGCTAAACGCCCTCCCTATTCTCCTTCCGCTTGCGCCAGGCTTCCTTCATCCTGGCGACGCGGCCTTCCTTGACGACCACCGGGGCCCGCTCCACCACGAGCGCATCCGCCGGGATCTGGGCCCGCGGTCCCACCGTGGAACCCGCGGCCACCAGTGCGCCCTCACCCACGGTGATCGGCGCGATCAGATTCACGTTGGTGCCAATAAACGCGCCCGCACCGATTTCGGTATGGAACTTCTCAATGCCGTTGTAGTTGGCGGTAATCGTGCCGGCGCCGATGTTGGCCCGGGCACCGATGGTCGCATCGCCCAGATAGGAGTGGTGGTGGCACTTGACGCCGCGGCCGACCTTGGCCTTTTTGAGCTCGGCGTAGTTGCCGATCTCCGCCTCGCCCTCCAGATAACAGCCAGGACGCAGGTGCGCCATCGGGCCGATGCGGCAGTTCGGGCCGACGTAAGACTCCTCCACCACCGACTGCATCACCGTGGAGCCGTCGTCGATGGTCGAGTCGACGACGGTGGACATGGGGCCGATCTGGCAGTTCCGCCCGATGCGGGTCTTGCCCCGCAGGAAGGTGAACGGCCAGATGACGGTGTCACGCTCGATCTCGACCTCTTCGTCGATGTACGTGGCGTCGGGGTTGATGATCGTAACCCCGTTCAGCATGTGCCGCTCGTTGATCATGCGGCGGAGGCGAGCCTCGGCCTGGGCCATCTGCACGCGGTCGTTGGGCGCCAGGGCCTCCTCCTCCGTCGCCAGGGGCAGCGCCTGCACCTTTTCGCCCGCCCGCAGGAGGAACTCCCAGGCCTGGGGGAGATAGTATTCGCCTTGGGCGTTGTTGCGATCAAGGCGCCTGAGAAGGCCGGTGAAACCCTCCCGCCGGAACATGACCACGCCCGGCCAGATCTCGCGGATCTGGCGCTGCTCCGGCGTCGCATCCTTGTACTCCACGCTGCCCACGAACGCCCCGGTCTCCCGGTCGCGCAGGATCCGCCCCAGCATGGCCGGGTTCGAAACCTCTGCTGTCAGCAACGTACAGGCGGCACCGGCCTCGACGTGGGCGCGAATCAGCCGCCGAATCAACTCCGGCCCGATGAAGGGCTGGTCGCCGTACAGGACCAGCACGTGCTCTCCCGCGGCCTCGTCGATCAGCGGCGCAGCCTGCAGCACGGCGTGACCCGTGCCCAGTTGTTGTTCCTGAACTGCATACCGAACGCTGTTGCCCAGATAAGCGCGAATCCGTTCCTGCTGGTGGCCGACCACCACGATGATGTCTTCCAGCCCGGCCCGGCGTAAGTTGTCCACGACGTGGCCGAGCATCGGTTTGCCGGCGATGGGGTGCATCACCTTGACCAGATCGGACTTCATGCGTGTTCCCTGGCCGGCTGCAAGCAGTACGGCGGTGACGTCCGACATGGGACTCCTCCCCCCGTCTTAATCCGGAGCCATTATACCACAGCAGCTAACCGATACAAGGGAAAAAGACCCGGCACCCCCAGTGCGCCGGGCCTGTACCCCCTGTCCGGGACGCTATCCATGCTGCAGATACGCGCCTCCCGCCGTCGCCAGCTCCAGCTCCGCATCCAGCTCGGGCTCCGCCTCCATCCCGGTCATCCCGTCCAGCCCCGAATCCAGTTCGAGCGCCGGCTCGCCCTCCAGCCCGGACTCCACCTCCGGGACGGCAACTGGAGCCGACACCGAGATTTCCTCTGCGTCGGAGCGCACGAGCGCCCGATAGGCGCCCAGCACCGCCTCCTGGATGGCCTGGCGCATCTCCGCCGTGCACGGGTAGACGATGTCCTTGTACTGGCCGTCCTTGTTCCTGCGGCTGGGCATCGAGACGAAGAGGCCCTTGGAACCGGCCACGACCTTCAGGTCGGTCACCGTGAGCACGCCGTCAAACACCACCGTGCAGAACGCCTTCACCTTGCCCTCGCCCTCAAACTGGTGGATGCGCACATTGGTGATCCGCATGGTTTCGTACCTCCTTACGCGTTGTGGCGTGGAAGTACTTCTCTGCGATTCCAACTCTTTCCTGCCAGACGCGCCGAAAAAACCGTGCAAATGTTCGCAGAGTGTTCGAGGGCTGACGCGCAGGCCGGCGCCAGGGTAACCCCCGGCGCCGGCGCGCGGTCTTGTGTGCTACTCCGCCTTCGGCGTCTGGGCGCTGCGGCCCCGGAACTCGGCCGCGGCCGCGCCCGCCGCCAGCGCGCTCAGCGCCATCAGCGTCAGAGCGCACCCCACCAGCGGGATGTGCAGCCAGAGCGGCAGGTGGCCGTGCAGCAAGAGCGCCACGATCGGCACCACGGCCACCGACAGCGCCGCGCTCCCCACCAGCACGTTCCGGTACCACTCCGCCGGACGATGCAGGATCGTCATCCCCCTCACTCCCCCCTGCTGTGCATGTGGCTTCTACGCGTTTGGACGAAATGGCGGGATGATCGAGACCTGGTATCCCTTCGCCTTCAGGGTACTCAGGATCTCGTCGACATGCCGTGCGTTGCGGGTTTCGAGGGCAAGGTCGATCTCCACCTCGCCGATGGTCACGCTGTTCAGCCAGCGCTCGTGGTGGACGCTGATTACGTTTGCCCCCGCCCGGGCCACGGTGGCGAGCAGCTCCTGCAGCCCGCCCGGGCGATCCGGGACGAAAGTGGAGATCCGGATGTACCGGCCGGCTTTCACCAGCCCCCGCTCGATGATGCGCGAGATGATGTTGACGTCGATGTTGCCGCCGGACAGCACGGCGCAGACCGGCCCGCGGAGGTCCGGCACCTTGTCGCCCAGGAGGGCGGCCATCCCCACGGCGCCGGCACCTTCCACCATCAACTTCGCCCGCTCCAGAAGGTACAGGATCGACTGTGCGATCTCCTCCTCGTCCACGAGCACCACGTCGTCGACGCACTGGCGGATGATCTCCCAGCACAGCCGGCCCGGCTGTTTGACGGCAATGCCGTCGGCGATGGTGTGCACCGACTGGGTGGCCATCAGCTCGCCGTGCTGGCGGCTGAGGAAGACGGCCGGGGCGCCCGCCGCCTGCACGCCGACGACCCGCACATCCGGCCGCAGCGACTTCAGGGCCAGCGCGATGCCGGCGATCAGCCCGCCGCCGCCGATGGGCACCAGCACCGTCGCCACTTCGGGGAGCTGCTCCAGGATCTCCAACCCGATGGTCCCCTGACCCGCGATGGTGTACGGGTCGTCGAAGCCGTGGATCAACGTGTAGCCGTGGGCGGCCTGCAGCTCGCGGGCCTTCTCGTAAGCGTCGTCGTAAGTGGAGCCGTGGAGCACGACCTCGGCGCCGTACGACTGGGTCGCCTCCACCTTGGAGATGGGAGCCCCCTCCGGCATGCAGATGACGGCGCGGATGCCGAGGCTGCCTGCCGCCAGGGCCACGCCCTGCGCGTGGTTGCCCGCCGAGGCAGCGATCACCCCGCGGGCCCGCTCCTCCTCGGTAAGGGAGTAGATCTTGTTCAGCGCGCCCCGAACCTTGAACGAGCCGGCGCGCTGGAGGTTTTCCGCCTTGAGGTAGACATCCAACCCAGGGTGTGCAGCGATGTCGGGGCTCTTGAGCAGCGGCGTCTTCTTAATATGATCTGCGAGCAGAGTCCGGGCATTTTCGATGTCTGACAGTGTTACCACGCACGGGTCACTCCTTCGTTGGTCGCTGGGCCGGAACCACGCGCACCACCCGTTGCTCCTCGTCGACGTCCTGCAGGGTAAGCAGGGAAGTGTAGTGCTCCACCTGCTTCCGCTCCGGGAGCGCGGTGGTGACAAAGATGCCCACCCCCACCACGGTGGCGCCCATTTCGCCGGCCACGTCGACCATAGCCTTGGCCGTCGTGCCGGCTTTCATGAAGTCGTCCACCACCAGCACCCGGGAACCGCGCCGGAGGGCCCGCAGCCCTACGGTCATGGTGTGGATGCGACGGGAGGAGCCCGAGATGTAGTGCAGCGTGACCGACGGGCCCTCCGTCACCCGGCCCTCGCGCCGGGCCATCACCATGGGCAGCCCCAGGGCCCGGGCGACCATGAGCGCCAGGGGGATCCCCTTGGTCTCCACGGTCAACACCACGTCGGGCTCGGCGTCGATGAACCGCGCGGCCAGGATTGCGCCGATACGGGCACTCCAGATGGGGTGGGTGAGCAGGTCGGTCATGTAGACGAAGCCCCCGGGCAGAATCCGCCCCGGGTCACTGAGCAGGCGGCAGAGTTCCTGAATGGTCTCCTGCTCTTCGGCCGCGGAGGGCAGCGGCCAGTACTGCACCCCGCCCGCCGCGCCGGGGTGGGTGCGGAGGCGGCCCGACCCGTCCGCCTCCAGCGCCTCTTTCACCAGCGCCAGATCCTCCGAAATGGTGGACTTGGCGGTGCCGAACCGTTCCGTAAAGAAGCTGAGCGGCAACAACTCCCCAGGCCGCTCCGAGAGCAGCCTCATGATGGCCACCAACCGCTGACTCCGGTTCATGCGATCGATTTGCACCGCCCCCCGTCTGCCCTGCGCGCACCGTTACTTCAGGATCGCGCGCATCAGTTCGAGGTCGCTGGGCTTGTCCACGTCCATGCCCACCTCGGGCCAGGGGGCCACCACCACGGCTCCCCGGATGTCCAGCATGCGCGAGACCTTCTCCTCCAGCTCCTGCAGGGTCAGGTTCTTCAGCAGCAGGTAGCGCAGAGTGAACCCCACGCCCAGCAGGCTTACCATCTTCATGGGGCTCTTGCGGTAGTCCAGGAAGGCGCGGATCTTCTGCTCCACGCGCCCCACGATGGCGGGGTTTACCAGGAAGATGTTGCCCCCGGTGAACGCGCCGTCCCGCAGGGTGACGTAGGTCCGCTGCGCGGTGGGGAAGCGCGCTTCCGCCACCTGCCGCTCCACGATCGGATAGTAAAGATCAGCGGGCCGCTGCCGGCACAGCGCGATCAGGTCGTCGATGATCTGGCCCGTCACGAGGGGAATGTCGCTGCTGACCACGAGGAACTCCTCGTCGTCCGGCAGCACCTTCAGGGCCTCCAGGATGTTGTCGACGATGTGACCACGGCTGGGTACGAACTCCAGGTTCCGGCCGTGGACGTGGGGCTCCACCTCTCCCGGAGGCGCCACGATCACAATGCGCCCCACGGACTTGGCCTGCTCCAGGCCGTCGATGACATACTGGATCATGGGCTTGCCGTTGATCTCAACGAGCGCCTCATTCGGTGCTGGACTGACCTCCCGCAGGGGCCCGCCGTTGGCGGCACCTGCCAGAACGACGACGTTGACGGCCACGTCCGATCTCTCCCCTAATTCTCCATCCAGCCGAAACAAGCAGTCTGCTTCTCGCCCCGCCACGCGAACTCCTGCAAATCTTCGCCTGTCAGAGGTGAGGCTTCAACGGGCAGCGAATAGCATTATCAGCTTTGCCTGCCTGACATGGGGGTAGCGTACAGTTGTTGCGCCGTTTGTTATTTTGCGGTATCACGGGACTCCTCATTCTGACGCCGTCACCGGCCTTCGCCGCGGAGCCGCCCGCGCTGCGGGGCGAGGCCATTCTTCTGATGGACGCTCACACCGGCCAGGTGTTATACGACCAGAACGGCTCCAAGCGCCTCTACCCGGCTTCCACCACGAAGCTGCTCACCGCCCTGGTGGCCGTGGAGCGCGGCAAACTGGACCAGATCATCCGGGTCAGCCGCTCTGCAGTGGACAAGGGGCCCGACTCCGCCACCTGCTCGATCAGCGAGGGTGACGAAGAGCCCCTCGAGTACCTGTTATACGGCCTCCTGCTCCGCTCGGGCAACGACTGCGCCGACGCCATCGCCGAAGGGGTGGCGGGGGGCGACACCCAGCAGTTTGTCTCCTGGATGAACGAGACGGCCCGGGAGCTCGGGGCTACCCACAGCCACTTCGTCAACCCGCACGGCCTGCACGATCCCAATCATTATACCACCGCAGAGGACCTGGCCCGCATCGCCCGGGCCGCACTGTCCAATCCGATCATCGTGCGGATTGCGGCCACCCAGTCCTTCGACTGGCCAGGCAAGGAGCAGAACGGCACCTACTACAACCTCTTGAACGACTTCTTCCAGCTCTACCCCGATTTCAAGGCTGGTAAGACAGGCTTCACCGAAGAGGCCGGCTTCACTCTGGCCGCCCTGGCCGAGAGGGGTGAGCAGGCCCTGATCGGCGTCACCATGGGCTACGAGAACAAGGCGACCGAGCTGGAGGACATGCGCCAGCTGTTCGAGTTCGGCTTCTCGGCGTTCCACGTGGTCGACGCCGTCACAGAGGGCTCCGCCTGGGGCGAGGTGCCCGTGACCCAGGGCGAGGCCCCCAGCGTCCCAGTGATGGCCTCGGGCTCCTTCTCCGTCTCCGCGCCGCTGGACGCGGACGAGCCCGGCGTCACGCTGGTGCCCCACCTCCCTGCGGAGGTTGAGGCGCCCGTGACCGCCGGGCAGCAGGTCGGTACCCTGGAGGTGCGGGACGGCGACGTGGCGCTGGGTACGGTGCCGCTCGTTGCGGCAGAGACGGTGGGGGTGAGCAGCCCGGTCCAGGCGGCAGCAGCCTCGCCGGGTCCCGGGGTCCTTTCCCTCAAGGTCCTGCGGATCCTGGCCTGGTGCGCAGCCGGGCTGGCCCTGGCGGTCCTCCTGCTCCGGACCATCGCCCGGGCCCTGCGGCGCCGGCATCGCCGGGCCGCCTCCCCGCGGTTCCGGCGCGCGTCCTGGACGCGCGGCGTGATCAGCAGCTATCGGCCCCGCATGCCGCGCTAGGCGCTGCGGCGCAACGGGTCAACCAGGCTCCCCGGGCCAGGGGGCGGATCCGGTCGAGCAGGGCGGCCCCGGCCACCTCGTCGGGCACCAGCCCGAACACCGTGGGGCCCGCTCCGGACATCACGGCCCCGAGTGCGCCCTCCGCCAGCAGTGCCTCCTTGAGGCGGGCGATCTCCGGGTGGCGCGGCAGCATCACGGCCTCAAACACGTTGCACAGCCCCCGGGCGACGCCCACCGGGTCACCCTCGGCCAGCGCCGCCTCCACAGCCGCGGCATCTGGACGGAACGGGACCGACGGCAACTGGTCGAAGAGCTCGTACACCTTGCCTGTCGACTTCGCCACGGGCGGCGTGGTCACCACCAGCCAGAGCGGCCGGGCCGCCGGAACCGGCGTCACGCGCTCCCCAACCCCCTCCACCCGGGCCGGCCGCCCGACGATGAAGAAGGGAACGTCAGAACCCAACCGGACGGCGAGGCGGATCAGCTCCTCCCGGGTGAGCCTCGTGCCCCAGAGGCGGTTGAGCCCCAGCAAGACCCCCGCGGCGTCGGTGGACCCGCCGGCCAGGCCCCCTGCCACCGGGATTGCCTTCTCCAGGCGGATCCTTACGCCCCCCGGGTAGCCGGTGGCCTCGCGAAGCAGCACGGCCGCCCGGTACGCCAGGTTCTCTTCCACCCGCCCGGTGACGGCGGGGGTGCACTCGAGGGTGATGCCCTCCGGCGCCGGCTCCAGGATGAGGCGGTCGCACAGGGAAATCGGAACCATGACGGAGCGGATGTAGTGGTAGCCGTCCTCGGGACGCCGCTCCAGAACGTCCAGCGTGAGATTCACCTTGGCCGGGCACTCCAGTTCCAGCCGCTGTTCTGCGCCGATGGGCATCGCCACTTCCCCCCGCAAATTCAAACAAAGAGCCAGGGATCACCCCCTGGCTCTTCTTCAGCGCACCGCGTTAGCGGGACTGCGCCTAAAACTTGGTGTCCTTGCCGCACGCGGAGCACACCACCAACTCCACGGCTTCCGTCAGCAGGTCAGCGTAGCTGTAGCTCACCCGCCGCACGCCGTCTGCCTCAGAGATCCGGACGGTGAAGATGTTAGGGTATGTACCTTCCAATACCCCTTCGCGCTCGACAACCTTCTTGCGACCCTTGTTGGCCTTCAGTCGAATCCGCTCGCCGACGTAAGCCTCAAGGTCCCGCTTGATGTCGACCAAAACACTCTTGGAAGCCAATTGCCACCACACCTTCCCCGCTCAGCCGCGAACTCCGCTGGCGAAAAGCTTCACAAGACGATTATAGCAGAACCCGGGAGCGGGGTCAAGGAAACTGGATATTGTACTTTCTCCGGTGTGGCCTTGTCAAGTACTTCTGGTGAATGATCTGCGTGCCATCTCCAGGGGTTCGAACGTGTGCCATGGGCCCGGGAACCAGTCGACTGGGGGACCACTCTGCTGAGAGCCGCTCTACTTGGTGTAGCGATCCGCGACCTTCGACGCGCCGTAGGAGTTGGGCTTGATCTCCGCGTGGAAGCCACTGCCTGCGATCATGCCCACCACGTCGCGAATCAACTCGCGGGTCTCCCCGCGCTCGCCGATGTCGAGGTGAATTTCCACGTTCAGCCCGGACGCCCCGCTGGCGGCCAGGCGCTGCGCCAGCCGTTCGGCCGTGGAGAGCGACAGGGCCGCCTCGTAGAAGATGCGCTGGCGGAGGCTGCGCATGCGGTGATGGCGGCGCTTCCGGTAGTAGAAGCGCGCACCCTTGCCCCGCCGGTGCACGATGATCGCGGTGACAAAGCACAGGTCCGTCCGGGTCTGCGAGTCAGTGCCGACGATCAGACGATACGAGCCGCCCGGGTCGTCAGCCATGAACGCCAACAAGTCCTCGACCATCTGGTCGAAGGTCAGCGGTCCCTTCGTCGGGCTGTGGAATCTGCCATCATCCAAGTGTGCTCCCCCCAAACGATGCAGCTCTGACGACCGACAACGGTACCCGTTGGCCAGGCTCATGCACGCGCAACTGGGAACAGGTTTCGTGTCAGGGCGGCAAATTCCTCCAATGAGAGGCTCTCGCCCCGTCGATTCCCGTCGATGCCCGCCGCCTGCAGGGCCTCCTGCACGGCATCCTTCGTCACGCCCAGGGCGGTGAGCGCGTTTGCCAGGCTCTTGCGCCGCTGCCCAAATGCGGCCTTCACCACCCGGAAGAACTCCTCCGGGGACGCGTCGACCGGCGGTTCCGGCCGCACCTCCATCCGAACGACGGCGGAATCCACGTCGGGCTGGGGAAGAAAGGCGGCGCGGCTCACCCGCTTCACGATGGACGCCTCCGTGTAGTACTGTACCGCCACGCTGAGGGCACCGTACGCCTTGGAGCCGGGCGGCGAGACCATCCGATCGGCCACCTCGCGCTGCACCATCACCACCAGGCGCTGCAGCGGCAGTCGCTCTTCCAGCAGGCGCATCACCAGGGGAGTGGTGATGTAGTACGGCAGATTGGCCACCACCTTGGCCTTGCGACCGGGCGAGAGCCGCTCTGTCAGCAGTTTATGTAGATCAACCCGGTTGGCGTCCCCGTGGATGATCTCAACATTCCCGAACTCCGCCAGTACGGTCTCCTGCAGCGCCGTGACGAGCGCCCGGTCGAGCTCGATGCAAAGCACCCGCCCCGCACTGGCTGCCAGCCGCCGGGTCAGCGTGCCCAGCCCGGGCCCGATTTCCAGCACGAGGTCACCCGAATCCAGGCCTGCGGCGGCGATGATCGCGTCGAGCACCCGCCCGTCAACCAGGAAGTTCTGCCCCAGCCGGTGCTGCGGACGCAGTCCGTAGCGGGCCATGATGGCCTTCAGGACTGCGGGGCTCGCCAAGTCCATCTCAACCGTCTCCTTGCCTCAACTGTGAAGGGCCAGGGGTCCGGAGGCGGCCCCTGGCCCAGGCTCAGTCTGCCAGCACGTAGACCCTGACGCGACGCACGCCCCAGGCGAGTGCCTCCTCCAGCGTGTCAAAGCAGACGTCGATGCGGTTGCCCCGGATGGCACCCCCCGTATCCGCAGCAACTGCCGGGCCATATCCTTCCACGTAGACGCGGGTGTAGAGCGGGATCACGCTGGGGTCGACTGCCACAACCCCTCGGCGCGCTGGAATCCCGGTGTAGGTTAACCCACTTCCGTCCGGATTACTCTCCGGCCCCGGCGTGTAGGCCGTGGCGATCATTTCCAGCTCCTCGGTATACCGGTACTCCTGGCCGCCGCGGGAGACGACCCCGAGCGTGCCGTAGGCCAGGATGGCCGGCGTCGGCTCCTCCAGCACGGTCTCTCCGACCACTTCGCTGGAGACGACCTGTCCGTCCTCATACAACACCCGGCGCTCCACCCGCTTGAGTCCTGGCCGCCCATCCTGCAGCAGCTCCGTAGTGCCGACAACAAGGCTGTTGTCCGCCCGCTCCACCGTGTCGTACGGAATCTCCTCCACGGTCGACTCCAGTTGCTCCACCCGACGGGTGATCTGAATCTCCATCCCGGGCGTGACGAGCGTGCTGCCCGGAACGGAGAGCGAGTCCAGCTCTCCCAGCGCAAGGGACCGCTCCTGCAGCAAGTCTGCAACAGTCCTTGCACCGGTCGTCACCGTGATGCGATGGCCGCCATCGATAATCGTGACGGGCACGAGTCGCTCCTCCGGTTCGGCGGCAGCCGCCATGGAGGCCACCGGCTCCGGATCGTGGGCCGCGGCGACCGGCGGCTCCTGCCGCCCCAGGAATCCGAGAGTCCACGCCAGAAGCGCCACAGCCGCGCCACCTGCCAGCAGGCGCCGCCGGATCACTGTCAGGTGCATCCTCGGCCTCCCTTCGTGCGTGTCTGCGCGGGATTCATCCCTGGGGGATTTCGCCCTCAGGGCCGCACATGCCTGCCAGCCAGAGTTGCCAACTTCTGTGGGCGAGACTCGGCGCAAACTCGAGATAGCCCGGTGATCATCTGATCACCGGGCTGGTGTTGGCGTGCCTACCAGGATTCGAACCTGGGGCCTCTTGCTCCGGAGGCAAGCGCTCTATCCACTGAGCTATAGGCACGTTTGCGTTGTGAGCCGTGGGAAATGGGTCGTGAGAGAACCGCCGGGTGTGGAATCGCCACCGGGTAGCAGGCGCTGCACGACCGGTGGCGAGGCGTGGTGGTGAGCGTGCCTCTCGGCAGGCGCCCTGGTGGCCCCAACGGGATTCGAACCCGTGTCGCCGCCTTGAAAGAGCGGTGTCCTAGGCCTCTAGACGATGGGGCCGAAGAAAGTGGTGGGCGGTACTGGGATCGAACCAGTGACCCCTTGCGTGTGAAGCAAGTGCTCTCCCGCTGAGCTAACCGCCCACAAAGGAGTTTGGGCAGCGACCTATTCTCCCCCTTACGGAGTACCTTCGGCCCTGGAGGGC
>NZ_JBFNEH010000051.1:0-21617 GCF_040797425.1 Symbiobacterium sp.
GTCGTGCTCCTCATCAACGTCGACTGGGGCACCGACGAGTTGATGCGCATGCTGCCGATCCTGAAGCGGAAGGGTGCCCGGGCCACCTTCTTCCTCTCCGGCCGCTGGGCGGAGAACAACCCCAACATGACGCGGCTCATCGTGGCCGACGGGCACGAGGTGGGCACCCACGGCCATAACCTGACCCACGGGCCCAGGGCACTGGCGGCGGCGGGCCGGCTGAAGGACGACATCCAGAAATCGGTGGCGGTGATCGAGGAGATCACCGGCCAGAAAGTGAAGTACTATGCGCCCCACATGTCGGAGATCGACGCGGCCATCGTGAAGACCGCAGCCGAGCTCAACCTGCAGACGGTGCTGCACAGCCTCGACACGGTCGACTGGAACGAGCGCTACGCCACCCCGGAGCGCATCCTCGGCACCTTCCAGAAGGCCAGGGCGGGCGACCTCATCCTCCTGCACCCCAAGCCCAACACGGTGCAGGTGCTGGAGCAGGCCATCGACCTCCTGCACAGCCGGGGGTACCAGGTGATCACCCTCAGCGAGATGCTCTCCCCCGACCCGCTCCTGCCCGGCCAGGGCGGCGGGCCGGCGGGTTCGGGTACGGACTAAGGCCAGTTCCCTGGGAGGGTACCCGGCGAATAGTGCCAAATCCTCATGGAAGCAGTTCGCACATAGTTGTATATTTAATGTGTCTTTGTGAATACGTATGCCCGATCGGGTTGCAGTACAAGTCGCCCACGGTTCCCACCGGGACGACGCCAACCCTAACCCATTCCCACCGCACTGGAGGCAGATCATGCGAACCACCTTACGCTCAAAGCTCAAGGCAGGCTTCCGTCCCGCTGTCCGCAAGAGACTGATGGCAGGCTTCCGGCCCACCATCCGCAAGAGACTGATGGCAGGCTTCATGCTCATCGTCGCGCTGGTTGCCGCGGTGGCTTACGCCGGGGTCACCAGCCTTCGCGCCCTGAGAGCCACGTACACCGACGTGGTGAACCGGGTAGACGCCGTTGCCATGTATGCCCGCCAGGTCGAGGCCGCCGTGCAGGAGGAAGGACGCATCGTGGCCAGCTATCTCCTGTCGGGCGACGTCGGCTACAAGCAGGAGTTTGACCAGGCGGCCTGGGAGCTGGCCGCCTATATGGGCTACCTCTACGCCCTCGCAGACGACGAGACCAAGGGGCTGGTGGACAACCTCCGGAACCAACTGGACGCCTACGAGGGTGCATGTCGCAGCCTGTTCACCCGCCGCGACTACACCCAGTCCGAGGCCGAGCAGGTGCTGTCGGGACAGCTCAGGCCGCTGCGCTCCTACGTGGTGTCCGCGGTCGACGCCCTCAAGGCCCAGGCCGACCTTATGGTCGGACAGCAGACGGGGGCGGCCGCCCAGCAGGCCGACCTCTCCATGCGCATCGTCCTGGCCGTCAGCGTGGCTGCGGCGGTGCTCGGCATCCTCATCGCGCTGCAGGTCTCGCGCAGGGTCTCCCGCGCCGTCGGCGCCGTGTCGGCCATGGCGGCACGACTGGCCTCCGGCGACCTGAGCCCGGCGCAGGTGAAGGCCGGAAACGACGAGCTGGGCGACATGGTCCGGGCGATGAACGACATGATCGGGCGTTGGCGCGAACTCGTCCGGACCATCCAGGACGTGGCCCGTACGCTTATGGACTCGGCGGAGGGGCTGGCCACCATGTCGACGGAGTCGGCCCACCAGGCCCGGGAGGCGGCCGGAACGGCCGGGCAGATCTCCGCCGGCGCCGGGGCGCTCACCTCCGCCGCAGCCGACGTGCGCACCATCATGGCGGAGTTTCAGCAGACCAGCCACCAGATTGCCCAGGGCGCGCAGACCACCGCCGCGGAGATGGCCGCCGCCGGCGAGCTTCTGACCCGCTCGGCACAGGCCGCTTCTGCGGTCGCCTCCCGTACGGCGGAGGTCTCGGCCCAGACCGTCCGGACCGAGCAGGTGGCCCGGGACGGCGCGCAGGTGGTACAGGAAGGGTTGGCGGCCATGCAGCGGATCCAGGAGGCGGTCGCCGGCGCGGCCGAGCGCATCCGCAGCCTGGAGACCCTTTCGGCGCAGATCAGTGAGATCACCGGGGTAATCCGGGACATCGCCGACCAGACGAACCTGCTGGCGCTCAACGCCGCCATCGAGGCGGCGCGGGCGGGCGAGCAGGGCCGCGGCTTCGCCGTCGTGGCCGAGGAGGTCCGGCGCCTCGCCGAGCGCTCCGCTTCCGCGACCGGGCAGATTGCCGCCCTGGTGGAGAGCATCCAGTCCGGCACCGCCGACGCGGTGGCAGCCATGGAGGCCGGCCTCCGCCAGGTGGACGAAGGCAGCGCCAAGGCCGAGAGCGCCAGCCAAGCCCTGGGCGAGATCCTCGCGGCCATCCGCGGCACGGCCGAGGCCGTCGCCGAGATCGCCGAGAGCATCCAGACGGTACAGGCCGACACCAACCGGCTCGTCACGTCGTTCCAGGCCGTCGCGGCGCTGTCGGAGGAGTACACCGCCGCCACCGAGGAGATGGACGCCTCGACCGCCCAGGTGAGCGCGGCCATGGGCCAGGTGGAAGAGACCGCCAGGAACAACGAGCAGGTGGCCCGGGAGGTCACGGCCTTCGTGGCGGAACTGACGGAGGCGGTTCAGGAGGTGGCCACCTGGGCCGAAAGCCTGAAGGGACTGGCCGAGGAACTGCAGACGTGCGTCAGCGAACTCAGGCTGTAGCACCTGGGTGCAGCAGGTGACGCGTAAACCGCCGGGGGACACGTGGCCCCCGGCGGTTTCGTCGTTGGGGTTCTCCCTCAGAAGCCGGTGGAGACCGGCTCCCAGATCGCGGCCTCGTTGAGGCCCAGCCGCCAGACGGCGATGCCGCCCAGCCCGTACTTCGTTACGATGCGCAGCTTGGCCGCGGCAGACTCCTTGTTCTCGAAGTAGACGACGTACTCGTCGCCACCACTCACATAGCGGAAGTAGGGTACCTGCGCCGCGTCGTCCCACAGCACCTCCGCGCCGTGCTCCGCCGCCAGCTGGTACGCCCCCGGAGTGGAGAGCCCCTTCACCACGCGGTTGGTGCCGGCGACCCAGGCGTAGCCATACGCCGGAATGCCCAGCAGGATCTTCTCCGCCGGGATGTGCCGGGTGGCGTAGGCGGCCACTCGCTCCACCCAGGGGAGCGAGGCCACGGGACCGGCCGGCAGGCCCCAGGTGTGCTCGTCGTAGGCCATGATTGCCACCTGGTCCGCCAGGGCCCCCAGCGCAGCGTAGTCGAAGGCGCCGCCCCAGTTGGAGGTGGTGTCGTCCCACACCTTGGCCGGCACCGAGAGGGTGAGGCGGAGGCCCAGGGGCTTGAGCGCGGCCGCCGCTTCCCGCACCAGGGCGGTGTAGTGGGGCCGCAGGTCTGCCGGCACGTTCTCGAGGTCGATGTCGATGCCGGCGAGGCCGTGCGCCCGGGCGATGCTCACCATGTCGGACACCGCGCGGGCGCGCCGCACCGGGTCGGAGAGCACGGCACGGGCAATCTCGACGCTGAACTGGCCGTCCTCCATGTTGTGCACCAGCCCATAGACCGGCACGCCCAGTGCAGAGGCCGTAGCAGCCAGCTCAGGGTAGTACCGGGTCGTGATCGAGCCGTCCGCCCTGAGCTGCAGGGCGAAGTTCACCACCCGGTCCACGCGTCCGCCCGCAGCCCGGAGCGCCTCCAGGGCCCGCCGGTCTCCCTCCCAGTCCTCGGCGTAGTAGCCCACCACCACGGGGCCCTTTGCGGCAGTCTCACCGGCGGAAAGCACCACCCACCCGTCGCCGGCCAGGTCGGGCAGCACCCACGTGTCGGCCGACTGCAGCGCCGCCGGCGCCGGCAGGGCGCTCGCCACCAGCCCCGGTGCGGCAGCCGTCCGGCCCCCCATCAACAACGCCAGCGCCACGAGCATCGCAGCGGCGCCTTTCCGCCAATCCGACACGTATATCCCCCCGTATAATGGAACGCCGTACCTAAACGTCCTCGATTATACAGGGGGAAACTTTTCGCCGTCATTCGTGAATTCCTGGGAGCCGGGGCGGACGCCGGTCAGCAGCCGACTCGGGCGCCCGCGCCTGGCCCCGTTGGGGCTTGAAGGCTACCCTCGGCGTCACTACGATTTTCTCTAGTCGCGCACGGGCAAGTGGCGCCACCTGGGACACGCAAGGAGGTTCCCCGCGTGCGAATCGCCGGTCGCTTCCGCTACGACGCGGCTCCGGAAGTGGTCTACGCCCTGTTCACGCACCGGGACGCGCTGCTGCACGCCGTGGTCGGACTCCAGTCCCTGGAGGAACTGGGGCCCGACCGCTGGGCCGCGTCCATCCGAGTTGGACTTGGAGGCTTTGCGCTCCGGTACGAAGGCACCGTGGCCATCACCCACCGCGACCCGCCCCACGGGTTCAAGCTTCAAATCGCTGCGGCCACCGATGGAGGCGGCGCCGAGGTGGCCGCCGACCTCCGCTTCCTGCCGGACGGGAGCGGTTGCGTGGTGGCGTACGACGCAGACTTCCGCTTTCACGGCGCGCAGCGGCTCCAGCCTGCCCTGGCCCGGGGGCTGGTGGACTTCTTCCTGCGCGGCATGAAGGAGCACCTGGAGAGGCCCCGGCGAAACCGCAAGGAGCACGGGTGAGACCGCTGCATCGCCTGCGACCGTGTGGCCGGTCCCGCCGCGCGCGCAGAGCGGTACCGCCTTGCGGCAGCACCGCCCTGCAGTGCGCTCGTGGCGAGACCGCGCCGGTCAGCTCCTCTTCGCCGGCACCCACCGGCGGAGTCGTGCCAGCGCGCCCCGCAGGTCCTGCGGGGCGTTCAGCATGGGTGCGAACAGATCGCCTACGGCCGACAGGCGTGCCGGCAGCGTCTTCATCGTGAACCGGGGCGGCTGGCCCTCAACCTCCGCCCACGTAACGGGAGCGGACACGGGCGCGCCCGGCAGCGGCCGCACGCCGTACACAGAGGTGATCGTCTGTCCCCGCCGGTTCTGCAGATAGTCGACGTAGACCTTGCCCTTCCGCCGGGACACCGACCGCTCCAGGGTCACCTTCTCGGGATACGCCTGAAGCAGCAACCGCCCGATCAGTTCGCAGAACTCGGCGGTCTCGGCGTAGGTCGTGCCCGGCTGCGCCCGGCAGAAGATGTGGATGCCGGTGGCGCCGGAGAGTTTCGGGTAGCCGGCCACTCCCAGCTCGTCCAGGATGCGGCGCACCAGCCGGGCGATGACCAGCACGTCGTCGAAGGTGGCGCCTTCGGCCGGATCCAGGTCGATCACGGCCCAGTCCGGCTGGTCGGGCGTCCCGCACGAGGAGAGCCAGGGGTGCAGCTCGATCGTCCCCAGGTTGGCCACGTAGGCCAGGGCTGCGGGCTCCTCGAGCCGCATGTAGCGGATGACCCGCCCGTCCCCGGCCCCGTCCGGCCAGGTGGGGATCCAGTCGGGCAACCCGTCCGGTGCGTCCTTCTGGTAGAACCACTTGTCGCCGAACCCGTGGGGGTAACGGGTGAGCACGACGGGACGCCCCTTCAGGTAGGGCAACAGGTAGGGCGCCACCGAAACGTAGTAGGCGATCAGGTCGCCCTTGGTCAGCCCGTCCGCCGGCCAGAAGGGCTTGTCCAGGTTGGTCACCACCAGCTCCCGCCCGGACACCGACACCCTCTGCCTGGTTGTGCGCCCCACTAGTCGGACACCCGGACCGTGCGCGGCCCCCAGGCAGCGATCAGAGCCAGAACGTCCTCCGCCTCTTCCGGCCGCACCTGCACGGTCAGGCGCCACCCCTCCTCCGCCATGGCCTCGTGCGCATGGTCAGACGGCTCCTGCCCCTCGTCGTGCGCAGCCGTGCCCAGGTCCGCGAGATTGCCGAAGAAGCTGCCGAGGCCGGCCCCAGCCAGCGTCGCCAGCATCGACCCCGTGGCCGTCACCGCTCCGGGAGGCAGGAGGTACGTGCCGGCGAGGAACCCCGCGGTGGCGCCCACGGTCGCCCCCAGCACCACGCCCCGCCCCATCGCCGAATCGGACTCTTCGGCGCCTGCCACCCCTTCGAGGGCGGCCTCCACGCCCCGGGCCTGCAGGTTGTGGAGACAGGCGCGCGCCGGGGCGGTGTCCCCGAACAGGGCCACGATGCTGACCCGCCTGGCGGCCTCCGGTCCGTGTTCGCTCATGGGAATCCCCTCCTTGCGACGATACCTCCCGCGTCGGCGCTCACGGTATCACAGCCGCCTCGGGCGGTTCGGTGCTGAAGCCTACCACAACGGGGTCCCGGAGGCGCTGCTCCTCGGTCCATTCGGTGAACGCCACCCGCACCGTCAGCCGGGGCTCCACCCAGACCACCGGGCCGGGGTCGCCGCCGAATCGGTCCCGCAGGCCGGGCACCCGCTCGAAGGGGCACGGCGCGGGCGGAAGATGGCTTCGGATCGCGGCCAGGTCGGCGCCGGACAGCCCCGAGCCGACCCGGCCGATGTAGCGCAGCCGCCCCTCGTGATAGGCCCCCAGCAGCAACCCGCCCGGGCGCCCGGCCGGATTCGTGTAGCCCACCACCACAGCCAGCATCTCGGACCGGCGCTTTACTTTCAGCCAGTCGCGGCTCCGCGTGCCCGGCGCATAGCGGCTCCCGAGCCGCTTCGCCACCACCCCCTCCAACCCTTGGGAGACCGCGGCCTCGAACAGTGCGGGCCCGTCGCGCCCCGGAAACGAGGCGACCACCTGCCAGGCCTCCGACGGCGGCACCACCTCCGCCAGCAGGGCCAGCCGCTCCTGCAGCGGGCGGCTGTAGAGTTCCTCGCCGTCCACCTCCAACAGGTCGAACAGCATGAGGGTCGCGGGCAACCCGTGTGCCGGCGGGGACGCGGCGAGGTCCCGCTCCAGCACGGCGGCGAAGCTGGGCCGTCCGTCGCGCAGCACGACGATCTCGCCGTCCAGCACGAGGCGGCGGCGGGTCACGGCCCGCGCCAGGCCATCGAACTCCGGGAAGAGCCCCGTGCGCTCCCTGAGCCGCCGGCTCCAGTGCCGCACCCGGCCGCCCTCCACCAGCGTCAGGTTGCGCACCCCGTCCCACTTCACCTGGTAGAGCCAGCCCGGGTCGGCGAAAGGCGCGCCGGCCCGCTCCAGGAGCATCGGCGCAAAGGGCAGCCGCACCGGCTAGGGTCCCCCCGGAGCGGGTTCGCCGGCCGGCGGGCCCGGCGGTTGCACCTGACCAGTCCGGGGTCCCGGGACGCCGGGGATCGCGCGCCGGCCCGCTGCAGTACGCGTCGGGACGCCCGGAGCCGCGACGCGCCGCCCCTCCGCCGCCGCGATCGACGCCCGCAGCGCCTCCATCAGGTCCACGACCGTGCCGTGCTCGGGAGCGGCCTGCGCCAGGGCGGGCGGGGCTCCTGCCGCCTTCGCCCGGATCACGTCCAGGAGCGCCTTGCGGTACTCGTTCTCAAACCTCTCCGGGGCGAAGTCGGTGGTCAGCGACTCGATGAGCCCCGTCGCCATCTCGATCTCCTGCGGCCGCAGCTCCGGCGCGGTGATGCCCGTGAGGCCGGCCGTCGGGCGCACCTCGTCCGGGAAGTGCATGGTCTCCATGGCGATCACGCCGTCCCGGAAGACCCGCAGCGCCGCCAGGGACTCCCGGGACCGGATCACCACCCGGGCGATGGCCACCCGGCCCGTGATCTCCATCGCCCGGCGCAGCAGCGCGTAGGCTTTGGCGCCTCCCTCCCCGGGTTCCAGGTAATAAGTCTTGTCGTAGTAGATCGGGTCGATCTCCTCCAGCCGGACAAAGGCTACGATTTCCAGCGTCCGCTTGGCCATCACGGGAACCGACTCGAAGTCCTCGTCGGTGAGCGTCACGTACCGCCCCTGCTCGACCTCGTAGCCCTTCACGATCTCGCCGCCCTCCACCTCGCGCTCGCACCGCGGGCAGTACTTGCGGTACTGAATGGGCGTGTGGCACGGCTCGTGGAGCAGGTTGAACCGGAGGTCCTTCGACTCGGTGGCGGCGTAGAGCTTCACCGGGATCGTCACCAGGCCGAAGCTGATGGTGCCCTTCCACAGGCTGCGCAGCGCGTCCACCCCCCTTGCTAGCGTAAGCCGGGCACCGCCCGCGTATTCTTCCGGGGCCATCCCCGGGGGCGTGCGCGGCAAGGCCGGGCGGCACCCCGCCCGGCCTTCTGCGCTCAGCCGGTCACGTCAGCGTCGTCTTGGGCGTCCCGTCGTGGCCGGTCGTGTCGGAATCCGCCGCGGGCCCGGTCTCGACCACGTCGATCCGTGCCCCTTGCGGCGGCCGCCGGTCCAGGGCCGCCCTCAGCTTCTCGATCAGCTGGGGCGCCAGGTCAATCAGCCGGTGCACGGGCTGCCCGCCGTCCACCGGCAGCATCCGAATCTGGTCCTTGGTCACCACCAGGAAGCCCACCGGGGAAACCGAGACCCCCGCCCCGCTGCCGCCGCCGAACGGGTGGTCCTGCCCGGGCTCCTGGCCGTTCGCCTGACCGAACTCCGAGCCGCCGGCCGCGAAGCCGAACGTCACCCGCGAGACGGGCACAATCACGGTCCCGTCCTGGGTCTCCACCGGGTCGCCAATTACCGTATTCACGTCCACCATATTTCTAAGGCTTTCCATGGCCGTCTTCATCAGGCCCTGAATCGGGTGCTCGGCCACCGATCCCTTCTCCTTTCTTCCGCCGGCCGTCCCGCGGCCGCACCAGGGCCACCCCTTCCCGCCTGGCCTGGCGAAGCATCATGGCAACCGCGGCGATAGCCTGCCACAGCGGCACTGAAAGTATGCAGTCGAGGTCGGTGCGCATCAGAGGCCGGTGGAAGTTCGGCACCACCGCCACGGCCAGCCCGGCGGCATCCAACCGGACCCAGCGCGCGACCTGGGCCAGCGCCGCGTAGACCGCACTCCAGCCGAGGCCGGCCAGCAGGGCAGAGTCGCAGGCGTCGACCCCGCCCACCTCCAGGCGCAGGCGGAGGCGGGAGCAGCGCACCGATCGGGCCAGGTACCGCACCGCCGCAGCCGGCGTTGCCCCGCTCCGGGCGCCCGGCCGCCGCTCCGCCCGCGGTGAGAGCCGCTCCTGGATGCCCGCGGTCAGGTCGCGGATCACCACCTCTCGGCGGAGGCGCATCACGAGGAACTGCACCTCCACCCGCAGAGTCGCCCGCAGGTTGACCTGGGTGAGGGCGAGGCGGACCCGCACGGACAGCAGGGCCAGCCCGGCCAAGGCGACCAGCGCAACCCCCGCGGCCACCAGCCAACCCATCCGCACCCACCCCCGGAAGGCGTTGCCATGCTGTCGCGGAGAGTCTTTCCAGCCGCGGCGGCAAGCATGCGCGGGCTTACGGTGAAAGGAACGGGGCCCGTCCCGGCGACACCCCGGGACGGGCCCCAGTTTACGTTACCGGATGAAGCTGCCCGCGGTAGAGCCGAACCACGCGGCCGAAGCTGCGGGCCAGATGCATGTCGTGCGTGACGAAGAGGAGCGCCATGCCAAACTGCTCTGCCAGGTCGCAGATGAGCCGCAGCACCTCGGCGGCGGACTCCTCGTCCAGGCTTCCAGTAGGCTCGTCGGCCAGCAGGACGGTGGGCCGGTTGACCAGCGCCCGGGCAATACAGACCCGCTGCGGCTCGCCGCCGGAGAGCTGGGCCGGCAGGTGGGCCATCCGGTCTTTCAACCCCACCAGCGTGAGCAGTTCCTCAGCCCGTTGGCGGGGGCATAGTCCACCTTCCACGGCGTACAGGGCAGCATGACGTTCTCCAGGGCGGTCAGCGTCGGGATCAGGTGGTGCTGCTGAAAGACCATCCCGACGTGCTGGAACCGGAAGCGCGCCAGTCCCCCCGGCGGCGTGCGGGTCAGTTCGACGCCGGCGGTCCGCACCGTGCCTGCGGTGGGACGGTCCAGGCCCGCGATGAGGGAGAGCAGCGTCGACTTGCCGCTGCCAGACGGGCCCACCAGGTGCGGAAGTCATGCTCCAGTTCAGCCGCGCTCCTGCCCGTCACCTGCGCAAGTGCCTGCAGGGCGAGCGCCCCCGGGAGGGCTCGACGTCCGGCCCGGCACCCCTGGGGTCGGCCGGGTGGTCAGCCAGCCTCTGCAGTAGCCGGCGCACGCCGTCGGGCTCCACGTTTTCCTCCAGGTAGAGCACCAGCGCAGAAGCCGTATCCCTCACCAGATTCGCCTGGTCCTCAGGCAGCATGAACGTGGGCGGTACGGCAGCCAGCTCCGCCAGGGACATGGGTTCGGCCGCGGCGAGGGGTTGGAGCATCTCCTCCGGCGAGAGCCCCGCCGCCCGGGCAGCGGCCACCTCACCCACCGACAGGGCGAGCCAGCGCGGGGCGTTGTTGTGGCTCAGCCGCCTGACTTCCTGCCCGGTGATCATCTGGTAAAGGGTGAGGGGACCGAGTGCCTGTGTCCGAACGGGCAGGCGAATCGGTTCATTATAGTCGGTCCAGGCCTGCATCTCGAACTGCCCCAGCGAGGGCCCGAGCGTCGCCCGGTACTCGTGCTCGCTGGGAAAGATGTCGATGATCACGGGCGCCGGTCCACCATCCAGCCTCCTTGGCGAGGGCAACGGCCTGCCGGGCGTTCGTGAGCATCTCCCGGGCCAGGTCCGCGGCCGCCTCCGGGTACCAGACGGCAACCTCCCCGGACTCGAGGACCTCCTTGTGCCACCCGTGCTCGACCCAGCGGCCATCTTCGGTCTGCACCCAGACCGTCTGAAGGGTCACAGAGCGGATCTCCGTGTCTGCCATCTCCAGGACGATGTCCACGTGCGCGGTGTTGGCGCCGAGCAGGGCGACCCGGCTGACCGATCGCGCCACCTTGCGCTGGTCCGGCTTTTCGTTGCGCCAGCGCACTGCGTCCTCGAACCAGTGGCGCTGCGCCATGAGGTACGCCTCGGCCGAGGCGTCAAAGGTGGCCAGGTACCCGTCGAGGTCCATCTGCGCCAGTGCCTCGGACTGTGCGGACACAGCAGCCTCGACGGCCGCGTGGCCGACGTTCGACGCCTCCTGTGCACGTCCCGTTGTGGTGACCGCACTCTCCCGGATGAAGCGGGGAGCGATCAGTGCGGCCGTCAGACTCACCGCGGCGAAAAGTGCGACGGCAGCCCCCGCCAGTACGCGGGAACCGAAGCGGGCGACCTCGCCGGCCCCCACGCCTGCCAGGGCGGACCGGTTCCAGGACCGCAGTTCCACAAGGCTGCCCACCAGCCCGGTGGCCAGCCCCAGGCCGGCCGGCAGGAGGCCGGTCAGAAGCGAGACGCCCTTCAAGGCGGCGGCCGCAGAGCCGTAGAGCACATGGAGGGCCAGGCCACCCAGGAGCAGCCCCAGCGCTCCGGCGAGAACTCCCAGGAGGCCCCCCTCGGCGACCATCGTGCCCGCAATCCACCGGTCCGGCCATCCCAGTGCGCTCAGAAGCGCCCGTTCGCTGCGGCGATCGACGGCGTTCTGGCGGATGAGCTCGAAGGCCGCCGTCACGGCGACCAGCAGGGCGATGGCACCGGCGGCATACTGAAGGGGGCCCACCTTGAGCGCCGCATACTGGCCGGTCAGGGTGGTGTAAAGCACCCCGCTCAGCTGTCTGGCGGTGAAGATGAGCACCGTGATCAACCCGGTGGGAAGGGCGATGGCGAGCGCGGTCAGGAAGGTCCGCAGCGGCCGCCCCATCAGGCTGGCGATGGCCAGGGGCAGAACGCCAGTCCCCGGCAGCACCCGCCGGCCCGGCGCAGTGTCCCCCCATCGCAGCGCCGCCCCGGGTGGGGTCGCAGCAGCGGCCCAGCCCGCCGCGATGCAGGCGGGCAGGTAGAGCAGGAGACTCGCACCGAACACCGCCGCGACCATCTCGGGGCCGGCTCCGCCCACGGCGGCTGCCAAGGCAGCCAGCACGCCGGCGATGCCGGCGAAGAGCAACTGCTCACTGGCTGCGATGCGGCCCAGAAATCGCCCCGGCCAGCCCACGGCGAGGGCGATGCCAGCCTCGCGCCGCCGGGCCGTCACGCCTGTCAGGGCCGTGGTCAAGGCATAGAGCGCCCCGACGATCAAGACCACGGCGACGTAGCCGCTGTAACCGAACTCGACCTGCTGGACCGCAGTCACCGCCGCGTCCTTGTGTACCCACGGCATTTCGACCCACCCGGCCACCTCGCCCGGGCGTTCGCCCGGCACCTGCACGAGGACGTTCATGGGGGAGGAGCCCATGGTAACCTCGGCCACCAGGCCCGTCCGGCGCTGGATCTCGGCGGCGACCGCGTGGACGCGTGCCACCACCTCGGGGGTGAAGTGGTCGGCGTTGGCCACCTTCACCTGAATGGCGTTGATCGCGTTGTCCCCGGCCAGCGCCCGGGCGGCCTCCAAGGTGGTCAGCAGGGCCGGCGGCGACGAGAGGAAGCCGGTGGGAGAAAGGCTACCGCGGATGCGCCGGGGCGGGTTAACCGGGGTCAAGTCCCCGTCCAGCACCAGCAGGGCTTCGGCCGGACGGTAGGTCATGAGCGGCAGCTGTGAAGAGGGGTCCTTGGCGATGGAAAGCCGAGAGGAGTCAAAGTAACCCCGAATGCTGTAGTAGAAGAGCTTGTCCGCGGCATCCGGCGTCCATGGGCGGACAGGCGTCGCCGCCGTCACGCTGCTCCTCGGGCTCAACGGTCCGCCGTCCGACAGGGAGCGTTCCAGGTCGGCGGAGACCGGGCGCATGGCGAAGGCATGCGGCCACCGGTCAGGGAACGGACTCTGGACGGGGGCATACGTCAGCGGGCCGCTCTGGCCGTACACCCTGTGGATGCCCACCTCGCCCTCCGCCACGGCTGCGAGCAGCGCATCGCCGGCCAGGGTCTGCTCCGCCACCTGCCGCCTGGCTCTGCCCTCCGCGTCCACCTCTTCGATGGTCAGGCGATAGGTCATGCCCTGCAGCCCGAACGTGTTGACCAGCACCGGGATGACCGGAATCGGCCCCCGGCCGCTCGGTCTGAAGTCAACTGCGTCGGCCGCCCGCAGGGAGCGGCCCTCCGTGAGGGCCTGGTTCAGACCGACCAGCTGCTCCTCTGCGTCAGGGTCGATGCCGACCAGCAGCGTCGGAATCTGGGCCGAGATCACGAGAGACTGCAACTGCCCCTTGTCCAGCACCAGTGCGCCATCTGGCACCTGGGCCGGGAGCTTCCCCGTGCGCGGGTCCGCAAGGGCGACCAGGTACTCCTCCCGCATCGTCTCGGGCACCAGGCTGTCGGTGGCTGAGACTTCACTGGTGATGCGGTAGACGCCACCCCCGGGATGGGGCAGATCGGCCGAGGGGAACAGATAGGACGGCCCCGCCCGCACGTAGCCGACGACGGCCACCGGGGCGGCCACCTCCACCCCGGGTACCTTCCGGACCTCCTCCAGCTGGGCTTGGGTAATCCCTTGCGGCAGCGTGGTCAGGATGTTGGGCTCCGTGAGGTCACCCAGCGGGGCCCCACTTAAGGGCATGTGGACCAGGATGTCGTACGGCGACCGCCAGGTCTGCTCGTATGACCGCACAACTGTGCCGCGGACCGAGTCGGTGAGCAGGGACAGGACGGAGAGCCCAGTGCTCAGGACAGCCACTCCCAGCAGCGCCAGGCCGAGCCGGTCTCGCCGTCCTGACCAGAGCTTCCACATACCGAAATGATCCCTCCTCGGGTACAAAGGGGGGCGGATGACGTGCAAAATCGCAGTCAATAAGGTAGTTCGCTTTCCACTCCTCATTCCTGCCACGCAGTAACGTCACTTCCGGCAATATCTCCCCATTCCTTACGTGCAGGGCGATCCGAACCGTGGCGCTTCCAGCGAAGAAGCCAAAGCTGGGGCCCGCGGAGAAACAGAGCGAGCCCTGCTCAAACGCAGGGCTGTGTCGCTTACGGAGTTGGATTCCCGTCCGCGGGCCGGGGACTGAATAACCTTCTAGAAGTCATGTGAAGAACGTCCGTTACCCTGGGCCCCAGGTTGGTTTCCGGGCCCGATTCACCAGTCAGCCAAAGCAGTCATCCGCAAGTGGCAGAACAACAGGACGGCAACTGGAGGTGCAGAGAGCGCTGCTGCCCTGGGTGTCTGCCGCCTGCCTCCCACAAAGGTCGCCAGCCGCTTCAGGTTCTGGACAATAGCGGTCCATAGGGCCTGCCAGTGCACCTTCTGCAGCCCCCGGTAACGGGCCCGGCCCAGACCGTGACACTCTTTCGCTTCGGCAAACAGATGCTCAACCCGCATCCGTGCCCGGTACTGCTGGCGGAGCCGCCGTTCGCTGAGTTGCGCCCGTACGGCGTTCCGGGCTCTGGCCAGCAACAAACGCTGCCGACGCTTGCGGGCCTGGTCCAGGTCGCGAGGTGGCCGTTTCCAAGACGGCAACGGCTCCGGTTCCAGCTTCGTCATCGGTACGATGGGCTGTAGGCCCAGAGCCAGCATCGCAGCAAGGAACTCTCCAGCCTGGTAGCCGGCATCGGCAAAGACTTTGCGGTTGGACTGAGGTGGCAGGAGTGAGAGCACCTGGGGCATCATCGCCTCGGCGGCTGTCCGTTCAGCCCAGCTGGCAGCCTGAGTGGCTCCGGTTGCCAGGATCACGCCGGAGTCCAGGTCGACTACGTTATGCACCATGTACCGCAGTTTGGCCTCCTGACTGGCCCCTTTGCGGTACAGCCGGGCATCCGGGTCGGTCACCGAGCGATGCGTGCGATTGGAAAACCGCTCGCCCCGGAAGTTGGGGTCTCCGCCCCGCCGGCGGGGCGGCTGGGCGGCTGCGCCCGGCGGGTCCTGCGGCCCCCCGGACCTGCGGCCCTCGCTGTCGATGTCTTCCTCCCGGGTACGCTGCAGATACTCTTCCAGCGACTGCACCGGGACGATAGGCTCCAGGCTGTTGGTGGCTGCGTTGGCGGTTACCTGGGTGCCATCGACCCCCAGGCGCTGGCCCCGTACCAGCCCTGCGTCGATGCACTGCTGCACGACCCGGCGCATCACCTCCTCAAAGACCCCGGCCTGGCCCCAGCGCTTGCGGATCTTGACCAGGGTGGTCCGGTCGGGCACCGGGTCGTCGAAGTTGAGCCGGCAGAACCACCGGAACCCCGCGTGCATCGCGACTTCTTCGCACACCCGCACGTCGGAGAGGTTGTACAGGTAGCTCAGTAGGAACATCCGCAGGATGAGTTCCGGCGGGTACGACGGCCGGCCCAAATGGGAATGGTACAGATCCGCCACCAGCGGCCGCAGGAAGGAGAGGTCCAGCACCCGGTCGATCTGCCGGAGGATGTGGTTCTGTGGCACCAGCATCTCCAGGTTGATGGCCTGCCACAACCGCAGTTGCTGCTCCTGCTTACCCTGCATCCTGACCACCTCACTGTCCTGTTCGACAGCAAGGGGCCAAAATCATTGCGGTCAGAGCGATTTTTTCACATGACTTCTAGTCCGACACGTGAACCAGGAGGAGGCGCTCGCTGAAGCCGCCCCGTTCCTCCCGCTTCCGCCGCCGAATCGCTTCGAACTCCTCCGGGCTGACCCCCTTCACGTCCAGGATCGCCAGGATGAGCTCGGCCAGGTCGGCCAGTTCCTCCACGCTCCCGTCCGCAAGGTACTCCTGAAGCTCCTCTGCGAGCTTCTCGTGCAGTTTGTCGACGTACTCCTGGTCATCCAGCACCCTGACCGTGCACGTCTTGCCCGAGGCCGCGATCAGCTCCGGAATCCGGTCCCGCACCAGCTTGTTGTACACCAGCATCGCCGTGTCACCCGCTCTCCCTCTACACGGCCAGCCGGAACCGCTCCGCCAGCGCGTGCGGCAGCTCCCCGATGTGGCGAAGCCGGTGGTAGTTGGGGTCGGCCTCGTCCACCTCCAGGTGGTCGTACGCCCACGTGTACACGTCCACGTGGTAGGCCGTCACCCCCACCGCGAGCGCCGGGCGGATGTCGGAGTGGCGGGAGTTCCCCACCACGAAGCAGCGCTGAGGATCGCGGTCGCCGATCCACTCCCGCAGCCGCTCAGGCGACTTCTCCAGCACCACCACCTGGCGGTGGATCCAGGGGGTGAGCCCCGACTCCCGGATCTTGCGCCTTTGGATATGCTCCTCCCCGACGGTCCAGATCGTCACCTCGAAGCCGGACTGGTGCAGCCAGCGCAGCGTCTCGGCCGCCCCGGGCAGGAGCTCCTGCCGCGTCTCGTACGGGACCGCGCACAGCCGCTCGATCTCCCGCTCCAGGGCCGGGTCCGCCTTCCGCCGCGCCCGGCCGGCGAACTCGCGGTAGCACCGCACCCAGGCCACGCTGAACGACTCCTTCACGAGCCCCATCTGCCGGGCCACGGCCACGTCCAGCTCGCGCCCCCGCCGCTCCACCTCGGCGGGCTCGAAGCCGGTTGCCCGCGCGATGAGGACGGAGGCTTCCGCCTCTGCCTCGCGGAAGTAACGGATGTTCTCGGCCAGCGTGTCGTCCCAGTCCACAAAGGCATACCCCACGAAGCCCAAACGCTAGCCCTCCCCTGTATCCGCAGTCTGTTCCGCCTGCCCCGGGGACCGGTCGCCCCCGCCGGCCCCCGAGTCATCCGGTGTGCGCAGGGCCGCCTCGCTCTCCGGGTCCCCGTCGCCCCCGGTACGAGTGGGAAGAATCAGGCCGGGTTCCGACGTGTCGAGGGAGACCGGCGGCAGCTCACTCAGGTCCTTCAGCCCGAAGTACTTCAGAAACTCGGGGGTCGTCCCATAGAGGATCGGCCGGCCGGGCGCCTCCTTGCGGCCCACCTCCGCCACCAGGCGCCGCTCCAGCAGCGTCTCCAGGGCCCGGTCGACCTTCACGCCCCGCACGGACTCGATCTCCGCCCGGGTGATCGGCTGCCGGTAGGCGATGATGGCCAGCGTCTCCAGGGCGGCGTGGGAAAGGCCCTTGGAGCGGGGCTGCAGCAGCCGGTCCACGTACTCCGCCACCTCCGGGCGGGTGGTCAGCACGTAGCCGCCTGCCATCTCCCGGATGGCGAGGCCGCGCCCCGGTTGCTCGTACTCTTTCTGCAGGTCCGCAATCAGGATGGCGGCATCCTTCTCGTCGAGCCCGATCACCTCGGCGATCCGCCTGATGGTGAGTGGCTCGGGCGAGGCCAGGAGCAGCGCCTCGAGTATCATCTTGCCGTGGTTCCAGATCATTCGTCGTCGGGGCCTCCCCACGCCTCCTCATCGGTCTGCGGCTCTGCCCGGTAGATCATGATCTCGCCGAACAGCCGCTCCTGCACCACCCGCACCTGCCGCCGCCGCATCAGCTCCAGCAGGGCGAGGAACGTGACCACCACCTCCAGGCGCGAGCCGCCCCGCGAGAACAGCTCGCGGAAGCGCACCCCGCCCGGCGAGCGGGCCAGCCGGAAGCGAATTTCCCGGACCTTCTCCCGGAGCGGGATCTCCTCCCGGGGCACCTCCCGCCAGTTCCACTCCTCTTTCAGCACCTCCTGGAAGGCCCGTACCAGGTCCTCCAGGCTCAGTCCCTCCAGGGGGCGCGGCCCCCTCGGCTCCTCGACGAAGAGGCCCCGGGTGTAGACGCGGAGCATCTCCTGCTCCAGGCCGCGCAGCTGCTCCGCCACCGCCTTGAACTGGCTGTAGGCGACCAGCTGGCGCACGAGCTCCTCCCGCGGGTCTTCCTCCTCTTCCTCCGGCAGGGCCTCGTCCGCCAGCGTACGCGGCGGCTTGGGCAGCAGCATGCGGGACTTGATCCCCAGCAGCGTGGCAGCCATCACCAGGAACTCGCTTGCGCGGTCGATGTCGAGGTCCGCCAGATCCTGAATCGCCGCCAGGTACTGTTCCGTGATGCGGGCGATGGGGATGTCGTAGATGTTCATCTCTTCCCGCCGGATCAGGTGGAGCAGCAGGTCGAGCGGGCCCTCGAAGTTGGCCAGATGAACGACGTACGGCTCCGGCCTGACGGTCAGGCGATCCACCACGGTAACCCCCTCATCGCTGTGGTGCCGCGGCACCGTGTAACTCATATATTTTACATATTGAGCAACCCCACTGGCAACGCCGTGATCAGCTTTGCGAGCGGCGTCGCCACCCAGACCACCGCCCGGTAGACGGCGTTGTAGACCGGGGAGAGGTCGAGGATGTCGGTGACGAACAGCACGGTGAGCACCAGGGGGCTGAACCGGTACAGGTTGTCGATGAGCCTCTCCGAGCCGCGGGGCAGCAGGTGCACGGCCACGCGGAAGCCATCCAGAGGTGGCAGCGGCAGCAGGTTGAAGCCCACCAGGAAGATGTTCATCGTCATGGCGATCCAGAAGGTCTCGCTCAGCACCGGGTGGTACCAGCCCAGGAGCCCCAGATCGGCCAGGGTGTAGAGGAGCAGGAAGAGCACGGCCAGCAGGAAGTTCATCGTCACGCCGGCCAGCGACACGGCAATCTCGCCGACGACCCTTGGGTGCAGCCGGTTGGGATTCACCATCACCGGTTTCGCCCAGCCGAATCCCGCCAGGAGGAGCAGCACGGTCCCGATGGGGTCGAGGTGGGCCAGAGGGTTCAGGGTCAGCCGTCCCTGCAGGCGCGGCGTGTCGTCGCCGAACCAGGTGGCCACGAGGGCATGGGCGAACTCGTGGAAGGCGAAGCCGATCACCACGCCCGGAACGGCCATCACGATCTCTTGCAGACTCGGCACCGCCGCTCACTCCTCCTCCATTTCTGCGTAGCGCTGCGCCAGGGCCAGCTGTGCGGCGCGGTCCAGGGCCTCGCCCGAGAGGCGGGCCGCGAGCACCCGCTCCAGGACGCGCCGGATCCGGGGGCCCGGGGGAACCCCCAGGGCCTGCACGTCCGCCCCGGTGATCTCCAGCCGGATATGCCGCCACTCCTGCCAGTAGAGCCCCACCCGCTCACCGCCACCGAGGAGGACGAGCAACAGGAGCCCCTCGGGAGGCCACCCCGCCAGCGCGCTCACGATGGCCGCCGGGTCCGGCCGGGGAGCGGTGACGAGGTCGTGGGCGATCCGCCACCCCGCCAGCACGTGCAGGCAGGCCTGGGTCTCGGGGCGCTTCAGGCGCAGGTGCCGCACCACCGCGGCGCCCTCCGCGAGCGGCAAGCGGTGCAGCAGCGCCAGCAGCTTCACCAACCAAAGCCGGGCGCCCCGGCTGAGCTCCGGCGCCGTCTCGGGAAGCTCGTCCACCCGGTCCACCAGCGCCTCGACCTCCGCGTCCAGCAGAACTCCGGGCAGGACGGCCCCCAGCCCGCCCAGGTCGGCGAGCAGCCGCAGGGCTCCGCCGGACCCGGGCTCCTGCAGGATGAGCAGAAGCTCGTTGCGCAGCCGGTCACGGCTCACCCGGTTGAGGAACCCCTCGGCGATGGCCGCCCGCGCGCAGGCCTCCGTTTCCGGCTCCAGGCGGAAGCCGTAGCGGTGGGCGAAGCGCACCGCCCGCAGGAGCCGCGTCGGGTCCTCGACAAAGCTCAGGGTGTGAAGGATGCGCACCTGCCCGTCCACCAGGTCCTGCAGGCCGCCGAAGAAATCGATGAGCCCCGACGGCCCGGCGGAGCCCAGCCGGATGGCGATCGCGTTGATCGAGAAGTCCCGGCGGTACAGGTCTTCGTGCAGGTCGGCGTGCTCCACCCGGGGCAGGGCGGCTGCCTGCTCGTAGAACTCGCGCCGAGCGGTGGCCACGTCGATGCGGGAGGGCAGGGCGGGGTCCTGCTGCTCCAGGTAGACGTGGGCCGTGCCGAAGCGCGGCACCTCCTGCACCTTCCCGCCCAGCTCCCGGGCCAGGGTGTGGGCGAAGGCGATGCCGTCGCCCTCCACCACGATGTCGAAGTCGAGGTTCGGCCGGCCCAGCAGCAGGTCGCGCACGAAACCGCCCACGGCGTAGACCGCCACGCCCTCCTGCTCCGCCGCATGGCCCACGGCGCGCAGGAGCGAGCGGATTCCCGCCGGGGCGGCCTCCACCGCGGCGAGGGCCCGCTGCACCGCCTCGTCCCGCAGGTCCTTGGGCTCCTCCGGCGCCGCATAGAGCCGCCGATGCCAGCGCGGCGCCGGCGCCCCGTAGATCAGGCCGAGGATGTCGGACCGGGTGATGATGCCTACCAGGTTCCCGTTCTCCACCACCGGCACCCGGCCGATGTCGTGCGCGATCATCAGTTCCTGCACCTCGTCGGCCGGCGTGTCGGGCCCGACGAAGATCACCCGCGACTTCATCACCGACTTCACCGGCGCGTGCTCCAGGCCGTGGCGGCGGGCCTTCTCCACGTCCCGCAGCGAGACGACGCCCACCAGCGTCCCGGAGTCGTCCACCACCGGCAGGCCGGTGTGCCCGTGGCGCAGCATCAGGCGCTCGGCGTCGCGGATGGGCTTGGTCGCCAGGATGCTCTTGACCGGAGAGGACATCACGTCACGCGCCATGAGCGGCCGGTCCACCCCTTCGGGGAGGGCGGCCTCGAGCCGCCGGGTCACCTCTTCCAGGGAGAGCCCCTTCACTACCGCAGAGGCGGCCGAGGCGTGACCGCCACCCCCGAAGGCACCCAGCACCCGGGCCGCGTCCACCCAGGGGACCGACGCCCGCCCGACCAGGTAAACGCGGTCGCCCATCCGCACCACTGCGAAGAGCGCAGGCACCGGCTCCAGCTCCATCAGCCGGTGGATCACCAGGTTGAGCCCGCCCACGTAGTCGGCCACCTCGGCGGCCAGCAGCCGGATGCGAGCGCCATGCACATTCACCCACCGGGCCTGCCCCTGCAGCTGCTGCAGCAGCGTCTGCTGGGCGGGCGAGAGCGAGACCTCCATGAAGCGCGTGGCGGCCTGCAGGCTCGCCCCCTTTTCCAGCAGGAAGGCGGCCGCCCGGGCGTCCCGGTCCGTGGTGCCCAGCAGGCTCAGTGACCCGGTGTCGGCGTAGATGCCCACGAGCAGCGCCGTGGCCTGGAACGGGGTGATCGGCGCGCCGGCCTCCTCGATCAGTTCCGCGATCAGCGTGCAGGTGGCGCCCACCTGCGCCCGCACCTCCACCTCTCCCTGGAGGTCGTGTTCCTCGGGCGGGTGGTGGTCGTACAGGTGGAGTTCCGCGTCGGACACGATGCTCCGCAGGGCACCGAGGCGGGCCGCGTCGGCCGTGTCGACGACGATCGCCCGCTGCACCCGGCTGAGGTCGATCTCCTTGGGGGTGTAGACCCGCAGGTTGTACCGGTGGAGCGAGAGGAACTCCGCCGCCATCGGGTTGGCCGAACCGGGCAGCACGATGCGTGCCTGCGGGTAGAGCACCTGTGCGCCGATGGCAGCGCCGATCGCGTCCAGGTCGCTGTTGATGTGGGGCACGATGATCTGCATCCGCTTCGTCCGACTCCCATGAGCGCCCTCACGGCGCTTGATCTCGATCGGACTCTATTCTGCTGCGCAGGGCCCAAACCCTGCCCGCAACCCGGAGGTGCGCTGACGCGGGGGCGAAACTTCGCACCTTTGCGCCCGCAGGCCGGCGTCTTCCCACCGAACCGCCTGGCGCGTCGGGAGACTCGCGCTGCGCCGACGGTGAGCCTCCGTGCCGTGACGCACCGTCGCGCGAAAAAAGCTTGTCCAAGCAAGAGATGCCCTTTCGACAAGAATGAACCTGCGTATATCGACAGATGCCCTTGCACAGGAGGACAAACCTGGGTTATAATAAGCGAGCACTGGGCGGTTAGCTCAGCGGGAGAGCACTTGCTTCACACGCAAGGGGTCACTGGTT
>NZ_JBFNEH010000052.1:0-21143 GCF_040797425.1 Symbiobacterium sp.
CCTGGCCGTACCCCCCCCACACCCGCGCGGGGCCCGCGACCCGGCGCAGCCAGTTTCCGCAGGTAGTCCACCGAACGGGCGAACTCGGCGATGACGTAGTCCACGTCCTCCTCGGTGTTCTCGTCGCCGAAGGAGAAGCGCAGCGACGACTGGGCCTGATCCCGGCTGCAGCCCACCGCCAGGAGCACGTGGCTGGGCTCCAGCGAGCCCGACGTGCAGGCCGACCCCGACGAGGCGCAGATGCCCGCCATGTCCAGGCGAAGCAACATCGCCTCGCCCTCCACGCCGTCCACCGAGACGTTGGCGTTGCCCGGGTGGCGCAGCTCGGGATGCGCCAAGGGGTCGACGCCGTTGAGCCGCACGCCGTCGATGGCGAGGACGCCCCGCAGGAACCGGTCCCGCATCGCCCGGGCGTGGGCCGTCCGGCGGTCAAGTTCCCGGGCGGCGATCTCCGCCGCCAGGCCGAAGCCGACGATGCCGGGCACGTTCTCCGTGCCCGCCCGCATCTTCCGCTCCTGCCCGCCGCCCACCACGATGCCCCGGCCGAAGCGGAATCCCCGGCGCACATAGAGCGCCCCCACGCCCTTGGGGCCGTAGATCTTGTGGGCGGAGAGGGAGAGCAGGTCGACGCCGAGTCGGTTCACGTCCAGCGGGATGTAGCCTGCCGCCTGGACCGCGTCGGTGTGGAAGATGACGCCCGGGTCCTTCGCTTTGGCCGCGGCGCAGAGGCCGGCGATGTCCTGCACCGTACCGATCTCGTTGTTCACGTACATGATCGAGATGAGCACGGTGGTGGGCCGCATCGCCTCCAGGAGCGCCTCGGGGCGGACGATGCCCGTGCCCGGCTCCACGTCCACCATGGTGACCTCGTAACCCTCGTGCCGCAGCGCCTCGGCGGCCTCCAGCACGGCGTGGTGCTCGAAGGGCGTGATGATCAGGTGGTTGCCCTTGGCCCGGTTGGCCTCCAGGGCCCCCCGGAGGGCCCAGTTGTCCGCCTCGGTCGCGCCGCTGGTGAAGAAGATCTCCGCCGGCTTGGCCCCGATCAGGGCGGCCACCTGCGCCCGCGCCTCCTCGACGCCCTTGCGCGCCCTGCGGCCGACGGCATGGATCGACGAGGGGTTGCCGTAGTACTCGGTCAGGTACTCGTACATGAGCCGGGCCACCTCGGGATGGCACCGGGTGGTCGCGGCGTGGTCACAGTAGACCTTGCGCATCGTCCTGCCCCTCCTCGGCCGGGCAGGCCAACAGACCCGCCCCGCTGGCTGCCGCATCAGATGTGGTACATCAGGTTGTCCTGCTCCGCCAGCGCCTGGTCCACGAGGTCCTGCAGGGTGATGGAGTCGATCACCTTCACGATCGCCTCCGTCACCCGTTCCCATACCCCGTGTACCGGACAGTTCGCCGCGCAGTCCGGGTCAGGCTCCCCCTCCGTGGCGCAGTCGGTGAACCCCACCGGACCCTCGAGCACCCGGATCACGTCGCCCACGGTGATCTGGCTGGCCGGGCGGGCCAGCATGTAGCCGCCCTGGGCGCCGCGCATGGCGGTGATCAGACCGGCCCGGCGCAGCGGGGCCGCGAGCTGCTCCAGGTAGTGCTCCGAAAGCCCCTGCCGCTCGGCGATGGTCTTCAGCGAAACCGGACCCGCACCCTGGTGCATCGCCAGTTCAAACAGCGCCTTCACGCCATATTTGCCCTTGGTCGAAAGCCTCAAGTGACCGCCCCCAATTCCGACCAAGTTCGTCAGATACGGTTCCAGTGTAGTCCACGCAAATCCGACTGTCAAGGGCGGATTACCAGGCGACGCCACCCCAGCCCGACCACCCGCATGCGTGGCTGCCCATCACGGCCGCACCGTTGAAAGGCTGACCGTCACCACGCTGCCCGCAGCGACCTTCGTGCCCGCAGACGGGCTCTGCTCCGCCACGAAACCGGCACCGCCAGCCTGCTTCAGCGAGAGCCCCAGCTCCGCGGCGAGGCGGCTGGCATCGGCCAGCGTGAGCCCGCGGAAGTCGGGCAGGGTCACCTCCGTCGCATCCAGCGGGGCCAGCGTGAGCTCCACCCCGCTGCCCGCCTCCAACTTGGTGCCGGGAGCCGGGGATTGCTTCACCACCACCGTCCCCTCGCCGGTCAGCTTCGCCGTGAAGCCCGCGTCCACCAGCCGCTGCACGGCCCACGACTCGGGCAGGAAGCGGGCGTCCGGCACCGCCACCTTCTCCGGCTCCTGCGCCGGCTTCTCGTCCGCCGGCCGGGCCTCCGGCTGCGGCTGGCTCTCCGGGTCGTCGGGCGGCACGCCCAGGCTGCGCAGGACCTCGGGCATCAGCTTCGCGAACAGCGGCGCCGCGATGGTGCCGCCGTAGCCCGGGGGCTTCGGCTCGTCGATCAGGACGAACATGGCCACCCGGGGGTTGCTGGCGGGGGCGAAGCCCAGGAAGTCGCCCAGGCCTCGCTCCTTCTCGACACCGCCCTCGAACTTCTGCGCGGTGCCGGTCTTGCCGCCGGCGGTGTAGCCGGGCACCTTCGCCTGCCGGTAGGCCTTCTCGATCACGCTCACCATGAGCTCCCGCACCTCGGCCGCAGTCTGCTCGCTGATCACCGTGCGCACGGGGTCGGTGGGGGCGGTCCAGACCACGTTGCCGCCGGCGTCGCGCAGCTCGCGCACCAGGTGGGGCCGCACCAGCTTGCCCCCGTTGGCGTAGACCGCCGCCGCCCGTACCATCTGCAGCGGCGTCACCTCCAGGTGCTGGCCGATGTACATGTTCGCCCAGTCGATTTCACGCTTCTCCTCCCAGTTGGAGAGGCCGTTGGCGGCGCTCTCGTGGGGGAAGTCGATGCCGGTGGGCTCGGTGAAGCCGAACGCCTGCAGGTACCGCTGGAAGGTCTCGTGCGGGATGCGCTGGCCCACCTGGATCAAGCCGACGTTGCTGGAGGTCTGCAGGAGCTCGGCGATGGTCATCAGCCGCGGCTCCAGGGGCACCGCCCGGTCCCAGTTCCAGATGGTCCAGCCGTCGATCTCCAGCTGGCCGGAGTCGGGAATCAGCGTGTTCAGGTCCAGGAGGCCCTCTTCCAGGGCGATGGCCGTGGTGACGGTCTTGAAGCTCGAGCCGGGCGGCAGCGGCGTGACGGCCCAGTTGGTCAGCCGCTCGGCGTCCAGCGTGCCGTCCTCCTTCACCCAGGTGGAGCGGTCGTTCAGGTTTGCGCCGGGGCGCATCGCCATCGCCAGAATCTCGCCGGTGTGCACGTCCATGGCGATGGCCAGGGCGCGCTTGGCGTCCTCTTTCTCAATCACCTCGTCGAGGGCTTCCTCGAAGACCTGCTGGAGGTAGGCGTCAATGGTCAGAACCGCGGTGAGGCCATCTTCGGCCGGCGTGATGGTCTGGATGGTGCCGACGATGGGCGCGTTGTCATACGTCAGCTCCGCCCGGATGTAGCCTTCCTTGCCCCGCAGCGCCTCCTCATACTGGGCCTCGATGCCGTAGACGCCCACGCCCTCGGCGTTCAGGTACCCGATGACCTGGTTGGCCACCTCTCCCTGGGGGTAGACCCGCTTGGAAGTCTCCGTCAGGGCGATGCCGGGCAGCGCCTCGGCCTGGATCTTCTCCGCCGTCTCCAGATCGATGCCCCTGGCCAGCACCAGGTACTGCGAGTCCTCGTTCTCCCGGAGCTGCTGTTCCAGGCTCGCCGCGTCCACCCCAAGCAGCCGGGCCAGGACCTCGGCCACGCGCGCGAAGTTACGGGCCTCCATGTGGTAGGGAGAGGCGACCACATCCCGCTGGGGGATGGAGACGGCCAGCGGCCTCCCGCTCCGGTCCAGCAGGGCGCCGCGGACGGGCGGGTACGACGCCTCCTGCAGGCGGCGGGCCTCCGCCCGCGCCAGCACGTCCTCGGCGTTCATCACCTCGAACCAGGCGAGGCGGCCGATCATCGCCAGGAGCGCGGCCACCATCAGGGTCCGCAGCAGCTTGGCCCGTCTGCGCATCCGGCTCACCTCCGGCTCCTAGGTCCAGCCGAGCAGCTGCAGGAAGAGGTCCACGCCCTGCTCGAACCGGTGGCGCTGGTCCCGGATCCACCGCCCGTCCTGCAGCTCGGGGAGGGTCATGTACCCCTCCCGGGCCTTGAAGCTGAGCATCAGCTCCCGGTCCTCGGCGACGCTGGCGTGAAAGGAGTAGCCGGTGGTGGCGGTGGACCAGTCCCACGTCATGGCGAAACGGCGGTCCAGAAGCTCCGCATCGGGCGCCCCCCAGGCCGGGGAGAAGGCCTGCGCCACCAGGTTCAGGGGTCGCCCGGGTGCGGCGTCGAACCAGGCCGTGAAGCCCACCTCCACCAGGTTCAGGCGGAAGACCTCGGCAGTGGACAGGATGAGGGCGGCGAGATGGTGGAGCGCGATCTCGGGCCGCGCCCCGGTCACCTCCAGCCGGAAGTTGTCCAGCCGGATCAGCAGGTTGGACCCCTCCGTCCCCCGGAGTTCCAGTTCGTTATCGTAAATGTCCGCCTCCAGCCGCTCCCGCAGGCCCGCAGCCACCAGCTGGCTGCGCACCTGGTCGGCCACGGACCGCAGACGCTCGCGGAGGGAGAACAGTTCCTCAAACTCAACGTAAAGACTTTGCTCCTGATCGGCCTCCAACTGTTATCGCCTCCATTCCCCTATTCTACCAGACAGCCACCGGCAGTGGCTACGGCGGCGCCGGACAAGGCGGCGCAGGAGTTTCGCGCTGGCACACCGAAATACTTTCAAAGTTCAGGAGCAGGGAGGGATGGGTCATGACCAGAGTCCTGCTGGCGACCGACGGTTCCGCCCACAGCATCCGAGCCGCGCAGACGCTTCGCGCAATGGCCGAGCGAGATCCCTCCATCCACGTCACTGTCTTCCACGTGGCCCCGCTGCCGGATATCGCCACCACCGCCGCCACCGGGATGCCGCTGCCCGCGTCGCTGCCGCCCGACAACTGGAGCGAGGTGGCCGCCCGGGCGCTCTCGGTGACGGTCGCGGCCCTGGGCCTGCCGCCGGAACGGGTGCGCGAGTGCCACGTCGTCGGCATCCCCGGCGAGGCGATTCTGAACGAGGCTAGGCAGGGCCGGTACGACATGATCGTCCTCGGCCGCCGCGGCCTCTCCCCGCTGAAGGAGCTCTTCCTGGGCAGCGTGAGCCAGGCCGTGCTCCACGCCGCCCCGTGTCCCGTGCTGATTGTGCCGTAAACCCGCCGCCGAACCGGGCGGACCCGCCCGGCAGGCAGACGCGCATGAGCGGACGGCCGCCGCCCCCGGCGCACCGTCCGCTCTCTGATGACCGGCCCTTTCCGCCCCGGCTACGCCTGGGCGTGCCGCACCGCCTCCACAATCCGACGGGCAACGGTCTGCGGGTCGGAGCCCTCGATCTGGCTGCGCGGGATCATGTCGACCGCCTGGCCGTCCTTCAGGATGGCAAACGAGGGCGAGGAGGGCGGGTACTGCGGGAAGAGGGCGCGCGCCGCGGCCGTGGCCTCCTTGTCCTGGCCTGCGAAGACGGTCATCAGGTTGTCGGGCCGGACCTCCTGCAGGGCCAGCGCCGCCGCCGGCCGGGCGATGCCGCCGGCGCAGCCGCAGATCGAGTTGATGGCCAGGAGCGTCACTCCCTTGGCATTCGGCAGCCGGGCCTCCACTTCCTCCGGCGTCCGCAGTTCCGCGAAGCCCAGGCGGGTCAGTTCCTCCCGCATCGCCTGAACGTCAGGCATGAACATGTGCAGGTGCACTTGGCTCTCCCCTTCCGTATGAACGCACATTCCTGTGTGCACTTTGAGACGGAAAGAGAGTGTGCGTCGTTACGGCGGGGCTACAGCGGCACCCGCACCGTCAGCACCACCAGCGGGGCGAAGAGCAGGGTCAGGTAGACCTCCGACATCCCGACGCGGTTCAGGTTCGCCGCCCCCTCCTGCCGGGCGCGCCAGGCACAGACCACCGCCCACACCAGCGGCGGAAGCAGGGCCAGCGGCAGCAGCGCCGGGACCCAGCCCAGGGCGGCAGCGAGGATGGCACCGACCACGAAGGCGAAGTGCACGGCGACCGAGAGCCCGTGGAAGAAGCTCCGGCGGCGCTCCCGGCCCATGGTCTTCACCCGGAAGACCGAGCCGCCGAAGAAGGCGAAGCAGGCGTAGGTGATGGCCCAGCCCGCCGGCGTCACCTGGCCCGACGCGGCCAGGTCGTAGAGCGGGGCGCCCGCCATGAGGCCGGTGACGGCCAGAAGGCCGGAGAGCAGCGCCCGCTGCTGGGCCCGCAGGGCGAACCCGAAGGCGACGACAAGAGCAAGCGCCAGGGCGCCGGCGAGCGGCAGCAGGAGCACGGGCCGGCGGAGCACCGCGGGCAGAAGAAGCAGCGCCGCCGCCCCGGCGAAGACGAGCAGCCAGAACCGGGCCACCGGCGCCTCCCCCCGGGCCATGCCGGCCCGGCCCGATGCGCCCTGGCCCAGCAGCACCTCCAGCGGCCCCCGCGCCGCGTAGGCCAGGAACCAGCCCAGCATCACCTGCACGCCGCTCCAGCTGGGCCCCAGGGCCAACAGGGAGACCAGCGGCGGCGTGAGGAGCATCGCCCAGGCGCCGTGCTCCCGGGGCAGCAGCGGACGGCCGAATCGGACCTGCATGTCCCACACCTCCCCCATGTCGTCAGGGAGAAGTATATCATGGACCCGACCGCGTCCCGGTGACGACCGTCACGAACCTGCCGCAAGCAGGAGATGCCGGACGCAACATGGAACCCCTCTGGGTGACATACGAAAGGAGCGGACTTGTGACTCATGCCCAACATGCCAGAGTACGAAGCGCTCCGGCGAGAGTACCTGGAGGGCGTCATCGCCCGGGCAGGGGTGCTGCGCGCCGGAATGGAGGCCCTGCGTGAGGGCCGGCCCGTCGACCTGCGGGCCCTCCGGCAGGAGGTGCACAAGCTGCGCGGGTCGGGCGGCTTCTACGGGTACCGGTCGCTGTCGGAGGCGGCGGGCCGGGCCGAGGACGCGCTCCGTCAGGTGTTGGACGGGGAGGTTCCCCGCGACGACGGGCAGCTGGCCGACCTCCTGGCCCAGGTGGTCGCCGAGATTGAGGCCGCCGCCAGGTAGAATCCGCAAGCCCCCGCCGGCTTCACGCCGGCGGGGGCTTGCTCGTCATGTGCGGGGCTGGGAGTCGGACGCGGGCTTCAGCAGCTCCCGCACCCGCTTCAGGACCTGCTCCTGCACCAGCGGGCCCTTGGTCATGTGGTAGGTCGGACCCAACTGCAGAAGGGTCTTCTCGCCCTCCGTCAGGTCGAGGGCGGTGAGGACCAGCAGCGGAATCTGCTGCGTCCAGCGGCGCTGCCGCAGAACCCGCACCAGCTGGAAGCCGTCCAGGTTGGGCATCATCAAGTCCAGGATCAGCAGGTCGGGCCGCTCGGCCATGATCATGCGGAAGGCTTCCTGGCCGTCGCGGGCATAGCGCACGACGTAGCCCGCCCGCTCCAGCATCACGCCGAGCACCCGCTGCACGTCCGGGTCGTCGTCCACCACCAGGATCGACGGCTGCGGCCTCAGCTGGTGGCTTTCGCCCAGTACGTCCCGGAGACAGGCCAGCAGCTGGGCCTCGTCGATGGGCTTGGTCACCACGCAGGCCGCACCCCTGGCGATGAGCTCGGCCTCCCGCCCGTCACAGTAGGCCGAGACGACGATCACCGGGATGTCCCGCGTCGCAGGGTCCTCCTTCAGCCGGCGCAGCACCGCCTCGCCGTTCTCCCCCGGCATCATGAGGTCGAGGGTGATGGCATCGATGTGCCGGCTGCGGGCGATCTCCAGAGCCTGCTCGCTGGAGGTGGCGCCCACCGCCTGGAACCCCGCCCGCTCCAGCGAGCGGGTGATGACCCGCACGATGTCCGGCTCGTCGTCTACCACCAGCACGGTCCGGGCGTTGACGTTGACCGGGAGCGCAGCCTCCGATTCGCTCGCCTCCACCGGCATCGTAAAGGAGAAGGTGGAGCCCTTCCCCACGGTGGACTCGACCCAGATCTCGCCGTCGTGCTCCTCCACGATGGCCCGGCAGATGGCGAGGCCGAGACCGGTGCCGCCGGTCTTGCGGGAGGCAGCGTTGTCCACGCGGTAGAAGCGGTCGAAGATGGCCTTGGTGTGCTCGGGCGGAATGCCGGGGCCGTGGTCGATCACGTCGAAGCGGACCACGCCCTTCTCCGCCCTGGCCCGCACCCGCACCTCGCTTCCCTGGGGCGAGAACTTGACCGCGTTGGAGAGCAGGTTGTCCAGCACCTGGTGCAGCCGGTCGCTGTCGGCCATGACCCGGGGCAGGTCTTCGGGAACGTCAGTGGTGATGGTGATGGACCGCTGGCGGGCGAAGCCCTCCATCTCCTCCACGGCCCGCCGCACGGCATCGGCCACCCGCACGGGGGCCCGCCGGATCTCCATCTTGCCCGCCTCGAGCCGGGAGATGTCGAGGATGTCGTTGATGAGCCGAATCAGCCGGTCGGTGTTGTTGAGGGCGATGGTGAGCAGGTCGCGGGCCTCGCCCGGAAGCTCGCCCGCCGCACCGCCCAGCACCAGGCCCAGCGACCCCTTGATGGAGGTCATGGGCGTGCGCAGTTCATGGGAGACCGTGGCGATGAACTCAGTCTTCATCCGGTCGAGCTCGGTCTCCTTGGTGATGTCCCGGTAGACGTAGATGCGGCCGATCACCCGCCCGTCGGCGTCCTGCACCGGAGCGGCGAACTCGTGCAAGACCCGCGGGCGCTCCTCGCGGGTCTCGATGACGTTCGTCTCCAGGTCGATGGGCGGTCCGCCCTCGGGTCCGGGGTTCCAGCGGAAGGCGCCGCCCGTCCCGAGAACCCGCAGGGCCTGGGAGTGCAGCTGGTGCATCGACTGGCCGACCACCTCCTCGGCCGGCAGCCCCAGGATGCTGCGGACCTGGTGGTTGGCCACCACACACGTGCCCTCGGTGTCGAACATGATGATGGCCTCGTCCACCGAGTCGAGCAGGGCCCTGAGCCGCGTGGCCTGGGCGTCGGCCAGCTCACGGGCGGACTGGATCTCGGCGAGGTTCTGGCGAAGCTGCTGCTCCATCTCCTTGCGCCGCGTGATGTCCCGGGCGATGCCCACATAGGCCACCACGTTCCCGTCCTCGTCCGTGATGCGGGTGATAGAAAGGAAAGAATACCAAAGGCTGCCGTCCTTGTGCCGGTTGATCACCTCGCCCACCCACCGGCCGCGGGTGCCCAGCTGCCCCCACATGTCCTTGAAGACCTCGGGTGGGGTGAGGCCGGAGCGAACGATGTTGGTCTTCCGGCCGACCAGCTCGTCTCGGGAGTAACCGGTGATGGCCTCGTAGGCCGGGTTACAGTGGACGATGACGGTATCCTTGTCGGCGATCACGATGCCGTCGAGGCTGTGCTCGTAGACCTCCCGGAGGATCTTGGTGACGTCCAAAGAGTAACCGCTCCTTCTGGACCGGACCTACGACCGGAGCATCGCCTCCAGCTGACTGGAGAGGGTCATCGGGTCGAAGGGTTTCACCAGGTACCCGATCGCGCCCAGCTCGCGGCCTTTCTGAATTTCAGATTGCTGCGCGCGTGCGCTCAGAAAAACGACCGGAATCGCGGCGGTAGCCGGGTTGGCCTTCAGGCGCCGACAGGTCTCGTAGCCGTCCATCTCAGGCATCATCACGTCGAGCAGAATCACGTCCGGCCGCTCCTGCTCAGCCTTCTCCAGCCCTTCCCGACCCCCGGAAGCGACGCTTACCTCGTGACCGCCCTGGAACTTCAGAGAGAGCTGCACCATCCGCTGAATGTCAGGATCATCCTCGATCAGCAGAACCCGAAGTGCCATCCGCCCCCTCCTTTCGCCTATCGAATATGTTCGCCTATATTGTAGGCGCTGGGGTCACTTGTGTCTACTCTCTCCCAACTAGTCCGGCGTGAAACGGCGTCGGTGTTTCTCCTGATTTCTCATCGGCACAACTTCGGGCGCCATGTGAATGAGATAACATGTCTCGTGGTTCCGGCTCCCGGAGCGGCACGCCGGGTCCGGGGCCGACGCGAGAGGAGCCGGTGGTCGCGCGGCAGCGGGCCCCCCACGGGAGGCAATCCGCGGGCGCACACGCGCCGGAGCCGCGCACACACAGAGAGCGACCCCGTCACCCGGACGGGGTCGCCTAGTCTTTTCATGTCACATCTTTGTTATGACTTTGAGACTACGGATTCATAGAACCGGATCCGGCGGATCAGCCCATCCCGGAAGTGGAAGATGACGCACCCCTCCCGGCGCTGCCCCTGTTCTTCCACCGTCACCTCGGCGGCGGCACTCACGCCGTCCACCAGCACGTGCTCCACCCGGAAGGTCAGGTCGGGGCGAGTCTGCCAGAGCCAGACGAAGTAGGCGTGCGCGTCCTCCTGCCCCCTGGCCGCGCGCTCAGCGGTCAGCTCCACGTCGCCCGTCATGAGCGGGGCCAGGTTGGCCGGGCAGTGGGTGTTACACATATGGAAGAAACGGGTCACGGCCTGTTCGATGCGCTCGCGCTCGGTCATGACGTTCTGTGCCATGGATGACGCCCTCCTCCCCGGGAAGTAGCCAGCAACTGTCTGCAAGTTCAGCTTACCATAGGCTGGCGGCGCATCCATATCCGCCGTAAGTCCTATAGACCGGGGAGCATACCGCGCCGACCCGCCGCTTACCGGCCCCGGCGTTCCCGCAGGAGCCGGGCGATCTCCGCCTCCCGCCCGTAGTCCTTGGGCTCCCAGAACGGCCCCTCCACGCCTTCGGGCAGGTAGCGCTGCTCCACCCAGGCGCCGGGGAAGTCGTGGGGATACTGGTACCCCTGACCGTATCCCAGCCGCTCGCCCGAGCCGTAGCTGGGATCCTTCAGGTGCCTGGGCACTTGCGGCGTCTTCTCCCGCGCCACCAACTCCAGCGCCCGGTCGATGGCGAGGTACGCGCTGTTGGACTTGGGGGCGCAGGCGAGGTAGACCACCGCCTCCGCCAGGGGGATGCGCCCCTCGGGCATGCCGATGAAGGAGACGGCGTCGGCCGTCGCCTGGGCGATCACCAGGGCCTGCGGGTCGGCGAGGCCGACGTCCTCCGCCGCCAGGATCACCAGCCGGCGGGCGATGAACCGCGGGTCCTCGCCGGCGTAGATCATCCGCGCCAGCCAGTAGAGCGCGGCGTCGGGATCCGAGCCCCGGATGGACTTGATGAAAGCGGAGGCCACGTGGTAATGCTCGTCGCCGTCCTTGTCGTAGACCACCGCCCGCTTGAGCAGGGCCTCCTCGGCCGTCTGCAGGGTGACCACGCGGCGGCCTTCCTCGTCGGGCTGCGTGAGCAGCACGGCCAGCTCCAGGGCGTTCAGGGCCACCCGGGCGTCGCCGCCGGCGGTGCGCACCAGGTGCTCCATCGCCTCGGGGGTGACCGTGGCGTTGTAGTTGCCGAGGCCCCGTCCGGGCGTGCGCAGGGCCCGGTCCAGGAGCCGGCGCACATCCTGATCGCTCAGCGCCTTCAGTTCGAAGATGCGGGTGCGGCTCACCAGCGGGGCGTTCACCGAGACCAGCGGGTTCTCGGTGGTGGCCCCCACCAGCGTGATCAGCCCCTCCTCCACGTGGGGCAGCAGGGCGTCCTGCTGGTCCTTGCGCCAGCGATGGATCTCGTCGATGAAGACCACGGTCTTCTTCCCGTACTGCCCCATCCGGGTGCGGGCTTCGTCCACCAGCCGGCGGATGTCCTGCACGCCGGAGGTCACCGCGTTCAGCTGCTCGAAGTGCGCGTTGATGTAGTGGGCCGCCAGCCGCGCCAGGGTGGTCTTGCCGGTGCCGGGCGGGCCGTAGAGGATGCAGGAGGGCAGGTACCCCGCTTCCAGCGCCCGGCGCAGGAACCGGCCGGGACCCACCAGGTGCTCCTGGCCCACGAACTCATCCAGGGTCTGCGGGCGCATGCGGGCGGCCAGCGGCGCGTTTTGGGCCGCCTCCTGCGCCGCCGCCCACGAAAACAGGTCCACGGAACCACCTCCAGTTCAGCCTTCCACCCGGGCGCTGCCCTCCCCGGAACCCGGCATGCGGCGGCCGTGGTACGGCCCCTCGTACTGGTAGAGGTCACATTCGATGCGGCCGTTATAGAGCTTGCGCTTGCGGTCGGCCCGGCGGCCGAAAAACCGCTCGAACCCCTTGTGCGCCGTGATCACAAACACCGACCAGTCCTCCAGCCGGCGGGCCAGGGCGCCCAGGCCGCGGTAGAGCGCCTCCACGGCCTCCAGCTCGCCCAACCGCTCCCCGTAGGGTGGGTTAGTGATCAGGTAGCCGTAGGGAGCCTCCTTCTCGATCTCCTGCAAGGGCCTGCACTCCAGCCGCACCGAGCGGGTGAGACCGGCTGCCTGCAAGTGGTGCCGGGCGAGCTCCAGCACGCCGGGGTCGATGTCGGAGCCCCAGATCGTGAGCGGCCGGTCGTAGTCGGCCAGGTCAAAGGCCTCCTCCCGGGCCTCCTCCCAGAGGCGGGCCGGGACGCACCCCCAGGCCTCGGCGTCGAAGGACCGGTGCAGGCCGGGGGCCAGGTTGTGGCCGATGAGGGCCGCCTCGATCGGGATCGTGCCCGAGCCGCAGCAGGGGTCGAGCAGCGGCCGGTCGGGATGCCAGCGGGAGAGCAGCACCATCGCGGCGGCCAGCGTTTCCTTGATGGGGGCCTCACCCACCAGCTTCCGGTAGCCCCGCTTGTGCAGGCCGGGTCCGGAGGTGTCGAGCGTGACCGTCACCGTGTTCTTGAGCAGGGCCACCTCGATGTTGTACCGGGCGCCGCTCTTGGGGAACCACTCCAGCGGGTAGCGCTGCCGGAGCCGCTCCACCACCGCCTTCTCCGCCACCTTCTGACAGGCCGGCACGCTGGAGAGCTGCGACTGGTGCGAACGGCCGTTCACGATGAAATGGCCGTCTTCCGGAATCCACTCCTCCCAGGGGATGGACCGCACGCCCTGGAACAGCTCCTCGAACGTGGTGGCGGGAAACTCGGCCATCTCCACCAGCACCCGGTCCGCCGTGCGCAGCCACAGGTTTGCGCGGCAGATGGCCCGGAGGTCGCCCCGGAACCGCACCCGGCCGTTCTCCACCTGCTGCTGGTCGTAGCCCAGTAGCTTCAGTTCGCGGGATACCACCGCCTCCAGCCCCATCGGGGCGGGGGCGATGAGGCGGAGCGGCGTGTCCCCGTGCCTGCGCGTCTCGCTGGAGTTTGTCATGCGCGTTTCCCTTCCCCTTCGCCTACTGGGGGCCCGCCTTCACCACGCGGGCGAAGGCGTCGAGCGCCAGTTCCACGTCGGCGGCCGTGACGTCCTTGTGCGTGACCAGCCGGATGCGGCGGGGACCCGTGTCGTTGCACAGCACCCCTTCCGCCCGCAGGGCCTGCACCAGGGCGGGGGCGGTCCAGCGCGGGTCGGTGATCTCCACCGCGACCATGTTGGTCTGCACCGTCTCCATGTTCACCGCCAGCCCGGGGATGTTGGCGATCCCCTCGGCCAGGCGGCGAGCGTTGGCGTGGTCGTCGGCCAGCCGGTCGACCATCAGCTCCAGCGCCACCAGCCCTGCGGCCGCCAGCACGCCGGCCTGGCGCATGCCGCCGCCCAGGAGCTTCCGGTTGCGCCTGGCCTCGGCAATGAAGTCGCGGCTGCCCACCAGGAGCGACCCGACCGGCGCCGCCAGACCCTTGGAGAGGCAGAACATCACCGAATCCACCGGGGCGACCAGCTCAGCGACGGGCCGACCCAGGGCGACGGCGGCGTTGAAGATACGGGCGCCGTCCAGGTGCACGGGGATGCCGTGCCGGTGGGCCACTTCGGCCACGGCGGCCACGTTCTCCGGGGGCAGCACGCAGCCGCCGGAGCGGTTGTGGGTGTTTTCGAGGCAGACCAGCCCGGTGCGCGGGTAATGAACGTTGTCGGCCCGGATGGCCGCCTCCACCGCGGCGGGGTCCATCGCCCCGTTCACCCCGGGAACCGGCTTCACCTGGCAGCCGGAGAGCGCGGCGATGCCGCCCACCTCGTAGATGTACACGTGGGCCTCGGCCTCCACGATCACCTCCTGCCCCCGCCGGGTGTGGGTGAGAATGGCCACCTGGTTGCCCTGGGTTCCGGTGGGCACGAAGAGGGCGGCCTCCTTGCCGAGCATCTCCGCGGCCCGCTCCTGCAGGCGGTTGACAGTGGGATCCTCGCCATAGACGTCGTCGCCCACCTCGGCCTCGTACATGGCCCGGCGCATCTCCGGCGTGGGCTTGGTGACCGTGTCGCTGCGCAGGTCGATCAGCTTCATCGCATTCGCCCCATTCCTTCAAGTGTGAAGCGAGCGACCCGCCACCAGGGGTCGCCCGCTCTCTGTCTACGCCTGGCTCAGCGCCTGGTCGATCTTTGCGACCAGTTCCTTCTTGGGCTGGAAGCCCACGATGCGCTCCACCGGCTGCCCGTTCTTGAAGATGAGCAGGGTCGGAATCGACATCACGCCGTACCGGGCTGCCAGCTCGTTGTTCTCATCTACGTTTAGCTTACCCACCTTGAGGCGGCCTTCATAGTCGGACGCGATCTCATCCACCAGGGGCGCAATCATGCGGCACGGGCCGCACCAGGCCGCCCAGAAGTCCACCAGAACCGGCTCGGCAGACTGCTCCACCTCTGCCGCCCAGTTGCTGGACGAGAGGGTCAACACCTTGTCGCTGGCCACGATTGCATCCTCCTTCTCTAAGTAGGGAGCCGCTGACAGTCCCTATTCTAACCAATAGGAAACAGCCCTGTAAAGGCAAAGGGCGAACCGACAGGACCCCGACACCGTGGCCGCCGGGGCCGGGTGGCGCGAGGCGACCGGCGCGCGGAAGAGGGCAGCGCCCCTTGCGGGAACACTGCCCCTCTATCAGCCTACCCCACCATGCCGTGTGCCCGGTAGACAATGAACCTGCTCTCAGCAGGTGGGTGCCCGCTCCGACGTTTCGTGAGTCCCCTGGCCTCGGCGTCCGCCGGGGGGGCGTTCAGTCCGCGCCGGAATAAGGGCTCCCTTTCTTATCGGTGTTAGGTCATTTCGTACCGGTGATCACGCACATGGTCGGGAGTGCCCTTAGCTTGTGTGCTCTGTCCAGATATCATGATAGCTTGGCGCGATCGCAAACACAAGCCTTGACAACGCAGCGCCCCGGCGCGTGGCCGGGGCTCATGCCTTGATCAGCCGCACCTCCAGTTCGTCCGGAGAACGCCACTGAAGCTTCGTGGCGCCCGGCACGACGCGACAGGGAAGCGGGAACGACCGGGCAACGGTGCCGGCTGCGGCGCTGTAGCGGAAGAAGCCCGGGCCCTCCAGGCGTTCCTCGTGGGTACGGTGGCCTGAGACAGAGAGGCCGTACTCGCTCACCTGCACCTGCACCGACCGCGGGTCGAGCCCGGTGGTGCGGAAGCGCACCGTGAGGGAGTGGGCGTCCTCTTCCCACACCGGCGTGAGCGCCGGACCCGCCGCCGGCCACATGCGCGGCTGCCGCCGCATCAGTTGATCAAGCAGGGTAAGGTGCATCGCCTCCACCCTCCCTTGTTCATCGTATGCACGGCAGGAGCGGCGTTGAACGCTCGGTGCAGGCGGTGCCGACAGGTCACCCGGAGTGTTGGCGCCGGGCCCCGTGGAGGCGTACGGAAAGTGGTGGTCGCCGGGGGATGGTCTTCCCCTCGCGTATGCTCTGTCCGTGATGAGTGTTGATGTAGGCCCGGGTGGTTCCGATGGCGATGCTGACGCCAGCCCGGGCGGGAGCGCGGCCCGGGCGGGGGCGCCGGACGCGTGCGTCCTGTTCGTGACCGCTGTTGGTGGCGGCATGGGGAAGACGCTACCGGATGCGTCCCTTCTGTTCGTGCTGAGTGTTGACGACGGCTCGGGCGGGGCGCCGGACGCGTGCGTCCTGTTGGTGACCGCTGTGGGCGGCGGCATGGGGAGGACGCTGCCGGGCGCGTCCCTTCTGTTCGTGCTGAGTGTTGATGGCGACCGTCGTGAGACTGTCGTCAACAGTAAGCTCGAACAGAGCATACGCCCCGGCGGGGACGTAGTCCGGGGAGGTGGCGGACTGCCACACAAAGTCACGCCTGTGTCAACAGCAAGTGCGAACGGAACCTATGCGACGGGGAACACTATCAACACCAGCCTCGAACAGAGCGTACGCGTCGGCAGGCGCGCAGTCCACGGAAGCGGCGGGCGCATCAGTCAGGGTCACCGCGCGCGTCAACAGCGGCAGGGAATCTGCTCCACCACAACAGCAGCGACGTCCCGGCGCCCAATATGAGGCGCGTTCAACGGTGATACTTACCCCAGAACAGAGTACATGAGACCAGATCGGAGAGGGTTCCAGTGCAATCGACGACGTTCCGCGATCCACCATTGGCCCAGTTTCTCTTCGAGAACACGGCATCGGCCTGGATCTGGCTGCTCGCCCGGCTCTATCTGGGCTGGCAGTGGCTGCAGGCGGGCTGGCACAAGATCACTGACCCGGCCTGGATGAACGGCGGCACGGCCCTCCAGGGCTTTTGGGCGAAGGCAGTAGCGGTGCCGGACCCGCCGGCCAAGCCTGCGATCACCTATGGCTGGTACCGGAACTTCCTGACGGCGCTGCTGGAGGGCGGCCACTACACCTGGTTTGCCAAGTTGGTGGCGGTGGGCGAAATCGTGATCGGAACCGCGCTGCTGCTGGGGGTGCTGACCGGCTTCGCCGCCTTCGCCGGAGCCTTCATGAACTTCAACTTCATGCTGGCCGGCAGCGCCAGCACCAACCCCGTGCTCTTCACCCTGGCCGTCCTAATCCTCATGGCCTGGAAGGTGGCCGGCTACTGGGGGCTCGACCGCTACTTGCTGCCTGCGCTGGGTACCCCTTGGGACCGGCGGCGGGTGGCGAGGGAGCAGTACGAGCCCGAGCGGGTGCCAGGGCCGGGCGAGCGGCCGCGGGTGTGACGGAAACGGCCTCCATAACGGGACAACCCCCATGGCGGGGGGTGTTTCTGTGTTGAACCGTGGTGCCTCGGCATCACAACAGCAGGAGGGTCACCCTGGCTGGCGAAAGAGACCAGATACCACGCGCACCGGGGGCTGGAGTAGATGCTGGACTGGAAGGACTTGCGACACGGGACGGCCGCCCAGCAGCAGGCACACGCCGCGCTGGAGGGACTGGGCATCATGGACCTGCTGGCTCCCCACGATCCCGTGCTGGCCGGCACCTTCCCACTGGACCTCAACATCCCGGGGAGCGACCTGGACATCGTCTGCGCGGTGTACGACACCGAGTTGTTCCGGCATACCCTCACCAACGCCTACGGGCACTTGCCTGACTTCTCGGTGCGCTCTGCGGTGAAGCACGGACTGCCCGCCGTCATCTGCAAGTTCACCTACCGCGGCATCCCGGTAGAGGTCTTCGGCCAGCCGCTGCCCTCCCGGCAGAGCCATGCCTACCGCCACATGGTCGCAGAGGCACGCCTCCTCGCCCTCACTGGTCCCGGGGGAGTGGAGGCGATCCGCCGCCTGAAGGCAGGCGGGCTGAAGACCGAGCCAGCCTTCGCCCAGTACTTCGCACTGCCGGGCGACCCCTACGCGACCCTCCTCACGCTGGCCGATGCCCCCGAGCACGAGCTGAGCCGGGTGGTCCAGAACGCCCGGCGCATCCGGACCGAATGCCTCTTCTGCCAGATCGCCGCGGGCGGGGAGGCCAGCCGGGTATACGAAGACCCCTACACGGTGGCGTTCATGAACATCCGCCAGGCCAATCCCGGGCACGTGCTGGTGATCCCGAAGCGGCACGTGGAGCAGGTCTTCGACCTGGACGACGACCTGGCCGGCAGGCTCGGGCGCACGGTCGCCCGCGTGAGCCGGGCCGTCCGGGCGGCGTTCGGCGTGACGGATCTCAATGTGTTTCAGAACAACGGCGAAGCGGCTGGTCAGGAGATGTTCCACGTCCACTTCCACCTTTTCCCACGGCGTCAGGGGGATGGGCTGTTCCGGGTCTACCCGGGACACCTGCCGCCGCCCCAGCCCCGCGAGGTCCTCGACGCCCTGGCCGAACGCATTCGGGAGGAACTGTGAGAGGAACTTCAGCCGGCATCCGGGGCCCCGGGAAAAGGCCGGACACGTGCTGCCTCGTGCGTCGATGCGCCAGCCCGGTTAAGCCCGCGGCCACGTCGCCTCCAGCAGGATGCCGTGCGGGTCGAAGAACAGCATGTTCTGGATGGCGCCGATGGTGCCGGTGGGCGTGGCCTCCACGCCGTGCTCCCGCAGCCGCTGCCGCAGGGCCTCTGCGGCCCTTGCGTCAGGAAGCGAAAAGGCGATGTGCTGCATCGCACCCGGGATGAACCCGCCCCGCCGGAGCTCCTCCAGCGACAGCCGGTGGATCTGGGCGGACGGGTTCTCGAAGAAGTGCAGGCCCCAGGTATGCGCCGAGACGCCCGGGCGGATGAAGCAGTGCCGCTGCGGCAGCACACCCCCGCCGACGCGGATCTCTCCCACCTGCATCCCGAGCACGCCGCCGTAGAAGGCGATGGTGGCGTCGAGATTCGGGGTCACCAGTGCGATGTGATGGAAGCCCTGCCACGGAACCGGCTGGTTCATCCATCTCGCCTCCTCGTGTGCATGTCGCCAGACGTACAGCCAGAGCGACCGCGCGCCGGGACGGGCTGAGGCCGGCAGCACAAAGCCCCGCCGTCAGGCACGCGCACCGCAGGATCAGGCGCCTACGCGCCGCAGAATCTCCGCCACCGCCCGTCCGACACCATCCTCAGCCCGGATCTGTTCGCCCAGGGCCAACGCCCTCCGCTGCATCGCCTCGTCCCCCGTCGCCGTCCGAATGGCCGCCGCCAGCCGCTTCGCGCTGAGATGCCTGTGCGGAATCGGGGCCGGCCCGACGCCCAGGCGATGCACCTGCCAGCCCCAGAAGGGCTGATCGGTGGTGGAGGGGCAGATCACCGTCGGCCTCCCTGCCGTGAGGCCTGCGGCCGTGGTACCCGCACCGCCGTGGTGCACGACCGCCGCCATTCGGGGGAAAAGCCAGTCGTGCGGAGCGCCTGGGATGGCGAGAATCCTGTCCGTGAGCAGGGCAGGGGTCTCACCCGCACCCGTTGCAAGCACCCCCCTCACCCCGGCCTGAGTCAGAGCGTCGACGACCAGGCGGGTGACGGCGTCCCGGTCGACGCCCGACACCGAACCGAACCCCACGTAAACCGGCGGCGGCCCTGCCTCCAGGAAGGCGGCGAGGGCGGCGGGCGGCTTCCAGGCTGCGGTGGGCCGCAGGAACCAGTAGCCCGTCACGATGGCCTCGGGCGGCCAGTCGGCGGGCGGGGGCACCACGTGCGGGCTGAACGCATGCAGCACCGGGATGGGCCGTCCGCCGTGGGTGTACTCGCTCTCGCGGCGGGGACCCAGGCCCAGCCGGGTTCGGCGCCACTCGGTCACCATGCCCCGGAAGGGGCGGCTGCCGGACCGAACGGCGGCGTAGGTCAGCCGGTTGAGCGGGCTGCCGAGGCTTCGCCCGACGAAGGCCGGCGCCGGAAAGGCCGCCGTCGGCACCACCACGGGCACCGGCGTGCCGATGAAACAGGGCACCCCGAGGCGCTCGGCCAGATGGACGCCGGCCAGCACTTTGGGGTGGTAGATGAGCGCGTTGGCCCCCTGCGCCGCCTCCCACGCGTCGTCCAGCATGCGTCGCATCATGGGGAAGACGGTCTGACGAAGGATCCGCACCACCTGCACCGGGTTGCCGCTCAGGGCGGCCTTCCCCTCCGCCGACTCCAGCAGTGCCGCGTAGTCTGTCCCCATCGGGGCGAAGCTCACCCCATGGCTGCGTACAAATGGTTCGAAACTGCCGGGTGCCGCCAGCACCGCTTCGTGGCCGGCGACGATGAGCCCCTGCGCCAGGGCCACGAAGGGCTGAACGTCGCCGCGGGTGCCGGTGGCCAGGATCACGAACTTCATGGACCATCCCCCCTGCTGTGTAGTCTGGACAGCGGAGGCTTTCGTTGGATCCGCGTGGGGGTGAGGGGCGCATCCGCCCGGGAGACGGCCAACCGCTGGGGTTCACGGTACCCCTGAACGCTGAATACGCCTCTGTATCCCCTCCCTCCTCTACGCGAGGGGACCGTCAGGCAAGCCGGCCGCCCGGGCGGCGGGAACCGCCAGGCGGCCGGATTCGCTGCGGGCTATCGCGGCAGCAGGTCGAAGCGGTCGAGCATCATCACCTTATGCCATGCCTTGACGAAGTCCTGCACGAACTTCTCCTGGCCGTCGCTGCTGGCGTAGACCTCGGCGATGGCCCGGAGCTGCGAGTTGTGGCCGAAGATCAAATCGACCCGGGTGGCGGTCCAGCGCAGCTCGCCCGTGGACCGATCGCGACCCTCGAAAACGTTCGGGTCTTCGGTGGGGAACCACTGGGTGCGCATGTCGAGCAGGTTGACGAAGAAGTCGTTGGTGAGCGCCCCGGGACGGTGCGTGAAGACGCCGTGCTTGGAGCCGCCGTAGTTGATGTCGAGCACCCGGAGGCCGCCGATGAGCACCGTCATCTCCGGGGCCGTCAGCGTGAGCAGCTGGGCGCGGTCCACCAGCAGGTGCTCAGCCGGCACGTCGAACTGGTGCTTCAGGTAGTTGCGGAAGCCGTCGTGCACCGGCTCCAGATAGGCGAAGGAGTTCACGTCGGTCTGCTCCTGCGTGGCGTCCATACGGCCCGGGGTAAAGGGCACCTTGATCTCAAACCCAGCGTTCCGGGCCGCCTGCTCGATGCCGGCGCAGCCGCCCAGCACGATCAGGTCGGCCAGCGAGACCCGCTTGCCCCCGGTCTGCCGGCTGTTGAACTCGTGCTGGATGCCCTCCAGGGTCTCCAGAACCGGCCGAAGCTGGTGCGGTTCGTTCACCTCCCAGTCCTTCTGGGGCGCCAGGCGGATGCGGGCGCCGTTGGCACCGCCCCGCTTGTCGGAGCCGCGGAAGGTGGAAGCCGACGCCCAGGCCGTGGCAACCAGTTCCCGGATTGAGAGCCCCGAGGCGAGGATGCGGGCCTTGAGGGCGGCGATGTCGTCCTCGTCGATCAGCGGGTGGTTGCAGACGGGGATGGGGTCCTGCCAGATGAACTCCTCTTCGGGCACCTCGGGACCCAGGTAGCGGGTGCGGGGGCCCATGTCGCGGTGGGTCAGCTTGAACCAGGCCCG
>NZ_JBFNEH010000053.1:0-20536 GCF_040797425.1 Symbiobacterium sp.
GTACGGGCCCGTGCCGCGCGAACGGATGTACGCGGTCAGCGGGGGAGGGAGCGGCGATGATACCGTGGACCTACGCCGAGCCGATCCTGTACGTGGACCTCACCCGGCGCACCGCCCGGGTGGAGGCGACGCCGGCGGCCCTGAAGCGGGGGTACATCGGCGGGGCGGGTTTCGTGGCGAGCCTGCTGGCCGTCGGTCCACGGGGAGACCAGGCGGCCAGGGCGGCCGAGCGGGTCGCCCTGGCCACGGGTCCCCTCTCGGAGGAGACGGCGGGGCGGATGGCGATGGGCGCGGCCCTGGACCGGCCGGCCCTCTCGTCGATGGGCGGCCGGATGGCGGCTGCCCTCAAGGGCGCAGGCTACGACGCCGTGGTGATCGACGGCCGGCTGGACCGGCCCGGAGTCCTCGTGCTGGAACCCGAGGGCGTGCACGTGCTGGACGCCGGCCGCCTGTGGGGGCTGGAGGTGCCGGACGCCGCGCGGCAGCTGTACACCGAACTGGGCCCCTACTGGGCGACCATGGTGCTCGGGCCGGCGGGCGACCACGGCGTGCCCTATGCCACGCTGGTGCACGAGGGCCACTTCGCCGGCGGCAGCGGAGTCGCGGCCGTCCTGGGCGCCAAGCGGGTTAAGGCGGTGGCGGTGCGGGACACCCTGGCGGTGCCCTCCCGCTGCACCGGCTGCACCCTGGCGTGCCCGGCCAAGCTCTCGCCCGACGCCGGGCGTGCCGGCGAACTGGGGCTGGACGCGCCTGCCGCCGCACGCATGGCGGCCTGGGTGCGGGGCCTGGTGGCGGCAGGGATGTTGCCGGAGCCCATCGAACTCCTCACCGAAATCGCGTACCGCCGAGGCGTCGGGGCCCTCTTCGCCGACGGCGAGGAGGCCGCGCTGCGGCGGCTGGGCCCGGAGGCGGCCCGTTACCTGCCTGCCCTGCCGGGCCGGAGGAGGCGCGGCATCGGCGTGGCGGATCTGCTGGGCACCTGCCGGCGGATGTGGCGGGAGCGCCCGGGGGACGTGCTGCGGTCGGCCCTGGTGGCCACCCGGGGGCTGCTGGCCGATGCCGTCTGACGGAGGAGGGGTTTCATGCGCGATCACGACCAGCTCCCGCCCATGCCAGTGGAGCGGCCGGCCACGCTGTACATCAACGACCAGGAGGTTGTCACCCTGCAGACGACGCCCAGCCACCTGGATGACTGGGCGATCGGCTTTCTTGTTGGCGAGGGCATCATCCGGGACCTGGCCGAGGTGGCGCGGCTCTCGGTGGACGAGGACCGGGGCATGATCTGGGCCGACCTGCCCGGTCTGACCGAACTGCCCGACGCGAGCACCCGCAAGCGCTACCTCACCGCCGGCTGCGGCAAGGGGGTTACCTTCAGCTCGCTGAAGGACGCCCTGCTCCTGCGCAAGGTGGAGCATCCGCTGCAGGTCCGCCTGGACGACCTCCTGGAGTGGATGAAGGAGATGCAGCGCAACACCCCGCTGTACGCCGCAACGGGCGGGGTGCACGCCGCCGGGCTGAAGGACGTGGCCACGGGCGATCTGATCGTCCGGGAGGACATCGGCCGGCACAACGCTCTCGACAAGGCGATCGGCGCCGCCCTGCGGGCCGGCTGGGACTTCCGCCGGGTGGTCGCCCTGAGCTCCGGCCGCATCTCCTACGAGGCGGCCACGAAGCTGGGCCGGGCGCAGATCGCCGTCGCCGTCTCGCTGACCGCGGCGACCGACCAGGCGGTGCGGCTGGCCAGCCACCTGGGGCTGGACCTGGTGGGCTACGCCCGCAGCCCCAGGCACGCGGTGATCTACACCCGGAGCGGGCGCGTGCTCCAATAGGAAGCGACGGGCGCCGCCCGTACCGCCCTGGCACGCGGGGTGCCGAGGGGGTGCGGGGGCGCCCTTGCGCGGTTCGCCTGTTATCTGGGTCGGCCCGGGGTGCTCAACGCCCGTCGGGCCGCTCCGGGTACGGAAGAGCGCGCGAGGCCAGCAGGGCATGCGGGGTGTCGCTGCCGTAAGGAGAGGCATCCCCCTGCGCGGGGACCTGCGGCCAGGGGCCACCGGTATCCGCGGCGCTGACGCTGGTTGTGGACGTGGCGTAGCGGAAGGTGGGCGGCGTCTTCACCGGGGGCAGAGTGAGGCTGTCGCTTCGAATCACCGACACCTTGATGCCCCAGCGGGCGAGCAGGTCGATCACGCCGCCCCGCAGCTTCAGCGAGGCGTCCAGCACCGCAGGGTCGCCGATGGCGTGAATCTCCACCGGCGAGGCGATCATCGTCTCGTGCACCAGGATGCGGTCTCCGACGTTCCGGATGCCGGTGACGCTGGAGAGGCGGACGCCCCCCACCGAGATGGCCTCGGCGCCGGCCGTGAGCAGCTCGTTCACCACCCGCCAGATGTCCTCGTCGGCCACCTTGTTGGCCGCGCTCACCGCCTCCGGCGTCTCGCTCAGCGTGACGACCACCCCCGGACCGGTCACCTCGGTGGTGCCGGCCAGGAGCCTGAGCCGCTCCATCTCGGCGGCCTGCGAGGGTGACGACAGCGACTGGCGCAGCTGGGCCACCTCCTGCTCGAGAGCGCGGATGCGCTCCTCCGCCGCCTTCAGCTGCGCCTCGCGGTCGGAGAGCGCGGCGACGAGCTCATCGGCGCGCATCCGGCTGGGGTCGAGGTTCTGCTGGCTGGTGATCCGGAACTGGATCGTCAGCAGCAGGCCGAGGAACATCATCACCAGGGCCAGCGCCCACTTCGAGTTCTTCACCTGAACACTCACTTCCGTTGACACACTTTGCCAAGTTGCCTACCTCGCTCTCTTCGACCCCGGCGCCGGGACTCCTCCAGGGTGGACGGGGAGGAGGAGAAGCGGCGGGGGGCGAATGCAAGGGTATCACCAACGGCCGTCGAGTGTCTACGAGGAGGAAGCGAAAACCTTGAACCCAGTCGCCGCCGCGGGGCGTCCCGCCCTCGCCTTTCTGTTCGTGCTCAGCCTCACCCACGGGGTCGTGGACCTCACCTCCGGCGCCATCATCGCCCTTCTGCCGGCGATGCGGGAGGCCTACTCCCTCTCCTACGCAATGGTGAGCCTCATCCCGCTCTTCGCCAACCTGACCTCCACCTTCACGCAGCCGATCTTCGGCATCATCAGCGACCGGTCGGAGATGCACTGGCTGCTGCCGCTCAGCGTCACCCTGGGCGGGCTGGGCCTTGCGGTGGTGGGCTTCCTCTCCAACTACTGGCTGGTGCTGGCGGCCGTGGTGGTGAGCGCGCTGGGCAGCGCCGCCTTCCACCCGGAGGGGGCGCACGCGGCGCACAACCTGGCCGGCGGGCGGCGGGCCCTGGCCATGGCCATCTACAACGTGGGCGGCAACCTGGGCTACGCCCTGGGGCCGGCCTTCGCCACCGCGCTGATCGCCGCCTTCGGCCTGCGGGGCACCTGGGGGGCGGCGGTCCTGCCGCTCTCCCTGGCCGTCTGGCTGCTCTGGCTGCTGCCCCGCTGGCGCGCCCACGAGCAGGAGGCCGCGGCGCGCCGGAACGGGCAGGCAGCCCCCGGGGAGACCAACTGGCGCGGCACGGTGCTGATCACCCTGGTGGTGATCCTGCGGTCGGTGATCCACCTGGGCATGACCACCTTTGTGCCCTTCTTCTGGATCGACGTGCTGGGCTACAACCCCGACACGGCCGGCCTGGTGCAGATGATCTACCTGCTGGCCGGCGTGCTGGGCACCCTGCTCGGCGCCCCGCTGGCTGACCGCTTCGGCACCAAGCCGGTGCTGATCGCGTCCTTCGCCCTGCTCCTGCCCCTGCAGGCTATTCTTTCCTTCCTGCGGGGCTGGCCGCTCCTGATCGGCCTCTTCGGCGCCGGCTTCCTGGTGGTCTCCACGTTCACGACCACACTGGTGATGACCCAGGACTACATGCCCCGCAGCCTGGGCCTGGCCTCGGGACTCAACCTGGGCCTCGCCTTCGGCATGGGGGGCGTGGGCAACTCCATCCTGGGCGTGGTGGCCGATCACTTTGGCGTGCTCGTCGTCATGCGGGTGATCGCCTTGCTGGTGGTGCCGGCGCTGCTGCTCACGCTCGTGCTGCCGCCGGTGCGGCTGGCGCAGGAGTGAGGCTCGGTTGCGGCGGCGTTTCAAGTGTGATATAGTCTTGATCGCAGACGGGAGTAGATCGGGTCCTGGTGGCCCGCACGGTCTTCAAAACCGCTTGAGCCGTAGTGATCCTGCGGCTGGTGGGTTCGATTCCCACATACTCCCGCCAGATCAGGCGCATCGATCGCGAGCCGTCCCGGCCATGAGACCGGGACGGCTCAAACTGTGTCTGGGCGGCCTGGTCTGTGCAGGCCGTGTGCCCGTCTCTCCGGCCGGGAGTGTCCGCTCGGCTTCTGTCCCAGCTGGAACCGGTTTGACCGGACCGCCTGGCCTCGTCAACCTCCCTATAGCTGCCACTCCCGCAGCCGGTCCCAGTCGCCCGGCGGCACGGCCAGATACTGGAGGCCGGCCTCCGCGCAGATGACCGCGGCGGGCCCCGGCTCGCCCTGCTCCAGTTCCACCACGGCCAGGGGCATCAGCTGCTCGCCGTCGATCACCGTGACCAGCGGGTACGTGGTCAGCGCCGCCTCCTGCCGGGTGGGCGGCAGCGCAGCCAGCCGCTCGGCCCCCAGCGCCCACGCCAGCGGCAGGCGCGGCGCCAGCAGCACGCCGCGCTGCCGCAGCCGCACGGAGAGGCGGTTGAGGAGCTCCCGCTCCGACGCCGTCAGGCCCTCGGGGATAGCGTCCGTTGCCGTGAGGGCGGAGACGAGCGTCTCCCGCTCCGTGGGCAGCAGGCCGAACGCCTCGGGCTGGAGCCCGCCGGCCGGCGCCTCGGCGGCACCGGCGGCACCGTCCAGGATCTCCGCCAGGCCCGGCGCCTGCTCCAGCGTCGCCCGGTGGCCCACGATGACCGCCTGCTCGGTGGCGCAGTCGAGGGCGCGCCGCACCAGCCCCCGGCGCTCCTCCAGCCACGCCAGGCCCTCCGGCGTCGCACCCGCGGCCAGGACCAGTGAGAGCACCACCGCCCGGTGCTTGCGGGTGATCCCGTCCGCCGGGTAGACCGGCACGCGGGCCAGGACCTGTGTGCGCGCCGGGTCGCGCTCAGCCTGGGCGAGCCGCTCCAGCAGCTGCCGGAGCAGCCGCACCTGGCCGCTGAAGGGGCTGACGATGGCCACGTCGTCCACGCCGGCCTCCACAAGGTGCGCCACTTGCAGCAGCACTGCCCGGGCCTCCAGTGGGTTCCGGGCCTGGCTGATGGCAGCCGGCGCGGCGAACTGCGTCTGGCCGTCGGCCACGTTGGTGAACTGCGTTTCGAGGCGCGCCTGGTACCGGCCGCTCAGGCGGCGGGTCTGGGGTCCGGCCACCGCCAGGGCCCGGTGCAGCGGCGTCATCTCGGTGTAGGTGAACGGGGCCAGGTTGTGCCCTTCCACCTGGTTGAGCAGGCGGGCGTCCTCGTCGGGACCCAGTGCGGTCACCGGCGGGGGCGCCGACTCGTCGCCCAGCAGGGCCACGTGTTTGGCCCGGTAGAGCACCGGCAGGAACGCAGGGATCTGCAGCCGGTGGGCGTCGTCCACCACCAGCAGGTCAAACATCTCGGGCTCGTTGGGCACGATACCCGCAACGGCGAGGTGCGGGGTGACTACCACGGGGAAGGCGGCCAGCAGGTCGGAGAACCGCTGCCGCGTGAGGATCGAGCGCCTGTCGTCCCCGCGTTCCAGCGACGCGATCTCCGCCTTCACCGAGGCGATGATCTGGTCCAGGTGTGGGCGGAACCGGGCCACCCGCTGCAGCCACGCCGCCTCCAGCCGGCGCCGGTCGACCTCCGCCTTCCGGCGGGCGGCGTCCTGCACCGCCGCGGCGGCCTCCGCGAGACTGCGCCGGCGGGTCCCGGCCTGCGCCTGGATCTGCCGGGCACGGGTGAGCAGGAGGGGATAGGCCTGCAGCAGGAGGCCGAGGCCTTCCACCTGGGCCGGCAGGTCGCCTTCCGGATGGCAGAACTCGGGGATGCCCGCCTGCCGAAGGGCGCTCTTGATCTGCCCGGCGCGGCGCATCTGGGCCAGCCGGGCGCCCAGGGAACCGCCCTCCTCCGTCCAGGAGAGGGCGCGCACGTGCAGGTCGCGCAGGGCGGCGAGCTGCTCCGGGCGGAACTGGTCGGCGTTGGCCTCGGTGATGCGCCCCGCCAGGGCCGCGATCCAGTCCCGGCGGGGATGACGGGCGAGGTCGGCCTCGACGCGGCCGGCCACCGGCGCCATCGCCTTCCCGAGGTCGGCGAGGGCGGATGCCTGCCGCTCCTCCGCCTGGAGCCGGTCCAGCTCGCGGGCCAGCTCCCGGCTCTCCGCCGCCAGCGCCTCGTCGGGCGACGCCGGCTCCTCCGGCCGCGTGGCCCCGTCCGGGTGCACGGCCTCCTCCGGTCCCCGCAGCGCCTCCAGCACCTCCAGGGCCCGCTGCAGGCTGGCGAGCCACGCCTCCTTGCTGCCGATCCGCAGCACGCCGGGGAAGGCGGCGAGCAGCTCGTCCGGCAGCTGGCCGTCCGGGCTCACCCACAGCACTCGCTGCCCCGCCGCGGCGGCGCTCGCGACGAGGCAGGCCGCGGCGCGGCTCTTCCCCGACCCCGCAGGGCCGGAGACGGCCAGGAACGGCGCCCGCCAGCGCTTGACCACCTGTACCTGGTCAGCGTCGAGCGGCTGGATGGCCAGGTAATCGTCGTTCGGGCGGGCCGCGGGGAGGCCCTGCTCCCCGCTGAAGATGCGGATCCCGTCGGGCAGCCGGTCCTTGCGCAGCTGTTCCATGAGCTGCAGCTCACGGGCGGGTCCCCGGGCCTGGCCGAATCCCTCGGCGCCGAACAGCACCGCGTCGTACTGGAGGTCGACGCCGGCCAGGAACTGGTTGAGCAGCTCCACGGGCTCCGGGCCGCGGCTGCTCAGCCAGCTTCGCTGCAGTTCGGCGATCTCGGCATCCGTGAGGCCGGCGGCGAACCGCAGGTAGAACCGGTTGAACAGGAGTTCCCGCATTCCCCGGGTGAGCACCACGGTCTGGGGGGCGGTGCCGGGCTCCAGGGTCACCTCGGTGTAGCAGATGGGGTACAGGCGCTCCCCCTCCCGGACCAGCGGGTAGCCGTAGATGAAGGTGCCCCCGATGCCGCGGCCCCGCCGGTTCAGGTAGGCGAGGATGGGCTGCGTGTGCGCGGGGTTGCTGATAATGGTCGTGCTGGCCTTGCGGGTGACCAGGTGCTCCTCGATGCGGTGCAGGATCACCCTGGCATTCGGGTCGGCGGGTACCTGGATGCCGAGTTCCTGCTCCCGGCTGAGACAGTTACGGTAGTACTGGACCAGGCTGGTCCAGAACGGAACGGCTGGGCGAGACGGTTTGGACGTGGACATCGGGCTGACCTCCCGGGACGGTTAAGTCCTTCGCACGTAGAATATTCCGGGTTAGAACGTCTAGTTCCTCTTCGACCGGCCGCCCTTGGCCCCGGGCTCCGGGGTGACTTATAATTTTAGGAGCGATCTGAACCACCTGGATTTCGGGCGATCGGAGGCACGAAGGATGAAACCATGGCAGCAGCGGGCCTTGCGGGAGATCCCGCCCGTCAACGCCATTCTGGAGACCCCCACCGGGCGGCGGCTGCTGGCCGAGCGGTCGCGGCCCCTGGTGGTGGCCGCGGTGGGCGAGGCGCTGGATGAGGTGCGCCGCAGAATTGCCGCCGCGGCGGACGAGGAGGAGGTCTTCGCCCTCGACCGGTCCGCCGAGGCCCTGGCGTCGCTGGCCGCACAGCGTCTCCGCAGCCGGTTTCAGCCCAGCCTGCGCCGGGTGATCAACGCCACCGGGGTGGTGATCCACACCAACCTGGGCCGCGCCCCCCTGGCCGAGGAGGCGGTGGCCGCCATTCAGGCGATCGCCGGGCGGTACAACAACCTGGAGCTGGACCTCAGCACCGGCGAGCGGGGCTCCCGCTACGCCCACGTGGAGCGGCTGCTCACCCAGCTCACCGGCGCCGAGGCGGCCATGGTGGTCAACAACAACGCCGCCGCCGTGCTCCTGATGCTCTCCGCCCTCGCGGCGGGGCGGGAGGTGGTGGTCTCTCGCGGCGAGCTGGTGGAGATCGGCGGCTCCTTCCGCGTGCCGGAGGTGATCACCCAGGGCGGCGCCCGGCTGGTGGAGGTGGGCACCACCAACAAGACCCACCCCCGCGACTACGAGAACGCCATCGGGCCGGAGACCGCCGCGCTCCTCAAGGTCCACCGCTCCAACTTCCGGCTGGTGGGCTTCACCGCCGAGGTTCCGGTGCGGGAGCTGGCCGAAATCGCCCACCGGCACGGGCTCCCCTGCCTGGTGGACTGGGGCTCGGGCGTGATGCTGGACCTGGCGCCCTTCGGCCTGCCCCACGAGGCGACGATGCCGGAGCTGATCGCTGACGGCGCCGACCTGATCACCTTCTCGGGGGACAAGCTGCTCGGCGCCCCGCAGGGCGGCTTCATCGTGGGCCGGCGGGAGCTGGTGGAGCGCTGCCGGCGCCACCCGCTCACCCGGGCGCTCCGGGTGGACAAGCTGACCCTGGCGGGCATCGAGGCCACCCTGCGCCTCTACCTGGAGCCCGAGCGGGCCGTGGAGCGGATCCCGGCCGTGCGGATGCTCACGGCCACGCGGGAGCAGATCGCTCCCCGCGCCGAGGCCCTGGCCGCAAAGTTGCAGGCCGCGGGCATCGAGTGCGAGGTGGTCGACGGCGTCTCCCGGGCGGGCGGCGGCGCCCTGCCGGCCGTCGACCTGCCCACCCGTCTGGTAGCCGTCCCGCACCCGGCGCCGCAGGAGGTGGAAGCCCGCCTCCGGGCCGGCGATCCGCCGGTGATGGTGCGCATCCAGGCCGGGCTGCTGCTGATCGACCCCCGCACCCTCTGGGATGACGAGTTCGACTTGGTGGTATCTGCCCTCCGGGCAGCCATCGTCTAATGCTAGGGAGGTGAACCCGATGCGGCTCAGCGGCGAGTCCGATCCCATTCGCCTCACGCAGTACACGGCCAAGGCCGGCTGAGGGTGCAAGATAGGTCCGGGGGACCTATCCGAGGTGCTGAAGCATCTGCCTCCCTCCCTGCCCAACGCCGACGTGATCGTCGGCCTCGACACGCCGGATGACGCCGGGGTTTACCGCCTCTCCGACGAGATCGCCCTGGTGCAGACGGCGGACTTCTTCACGCCCATCGTGGACGACCCGTACTGGTTCGGGGCCATCGCCGCGGCCAACGCCCTCTCCGACGTGTACGCGATGGGCGGCCGGCCGCTTACCGCCATCAACCTCGTCAGCTTCCCCGTCTCCAAGCTGGACCGGCGCGTCCTGGCCGAGATCCTGCGCGGGGGCGCGGCGAAGGTGGCCGAGGCGGGCGCGACCCTCATCGGGGGGCACTCCATCGACGGTCCCGAGCCCACCTACGGCCTCGCCGTCACGGGGGTGGTCCACCCCGACCGGATGGCCACCAAGGCGGGCGTGCGGCCGGGCGACCGGCTGCTGCTCACCAAGCCCATCGGCGTGGGGGTCATCACCACGGCCATCAAGCGCGGCCTCGCCACGCCGGCGGAGGCCGAAGAAGTCACGCAGGTGATGGCCAAGCTGAACAACGTCGTGGACGTGCTGGCGCCCTTCGCGGTGCGCGGCCTCACCGACATCACCGGCTTCGGCCTGCTGGGCCACGCCTCCGAGATGGCCCGGGCCAGCCAGGTGGGCCTGCGCATCCGGGCCGGGGCGGTGCCGGTGCTGCCCGCGACCTTCGGCTACGCCGAGCAGGGGGTCTTCCCCGGCGGCTCGAAGGCCAATTTCCGCTTCCTCACCGGCGAGGGGCACGTCGCGTTTGCCGACTCGGTGCCCGAACTGATGCGGATGATCCTCTGCGACGCGGTGACCTCCGGGGGCCTCCTGATCGCCGTCCCGGCCGAGCGGGCGGACGAGCTGGCCGCGGCCCTCACAGCACACGGGACGCTCTGCGCCGCCATCATCGGCGAGGCGGTGGCCGAGCATCCCGGGAAAATCATGGTGATTGACTGATGCAGATCGAACCCGTGCCGGGGGTGGCCCTGAGCCCCAGCCCGGCGGCTCTGGCCTACCTGAACGACTTTGCCCGCGTGGCTCCTGCTTACGAGTATGACTGGACGCGCCAGGAGAGCTTCGCCCGCCGGGCCGCCTACCTGAACGCCGGCGGCTACAGCGGCGACCGGGCGGCGGTGGCGGCTGCCCTGGAGCGGTACAACCGCGCCCTCGGGGCCGACGAGGCGGCCCTGGAGGGTGCCCGGCTGCTGGGTCAGCCGGGCACGCTCGCGGCGGTGACCGGCCAGCAGGCCGGCGTGCTCACCGGGCCCGCGTATACCATTTACAAGGCGATGACCACCGTTCGGCTGGCCCGGCGGCAGAGCGAGCTGCTGGGCGTGCCGGTGGTGCCGGTCTTCTGGATCGCCGGGGAGGACCACGACTGGCACGAGGTGTCGTGGGTGATGGTGCCCGCGGGCGAGCAGGCCCACCGGCTGGCCCTGGCGGAACGGTTCGACGGCGAGCGGCGCTCGGTGGCGCTGGCGCCGATGCCGCCCTCGGTGGAGGCCCTGATCGCCGAGTTCGAGGCGCTCATGCCGGAGACCGAGTTCAAGGCCGAGGTGATGGCCCGTGTGCGGGAGGCTGCATCCGGACCGCCTGCGCTGGACCCGGCGGCCACGGGCGGCCGGCCGTCGCTGGCGGACTGGTTCGGCCGCCTGATGGCCTGGCTCTTCCGCGGCACCGGCCTTGTGTTCCTCAACGCCTCGGACCCGGCGCTGCGGCGCATCGAGGCGCCGTTCTTCGCCCAGGTGCTGGAGCGGCAGCGGGAGGTGGAGGCGGCCCTGGAGCGGGGCGTCACCCGCTGGGAGCGGCAGCTGGGGTTCACCCCCACGGTGGACCGCTTCCCCGGCAGCCTGAACCTCTTCATCTACATCGACGGCGACCGGCTGCCCCTGGTGGGGGAGGGCGACCGGGTCTGGGTGCGCGGCAACCCCGACCTCGCCTGGAGCCGGTCCGAGCTGGTGGATCTCGCCTGGACCCACCCGGAGCGCTTCTCCACCAACGTGGTGCTGCGCCCGGTGGTGCAGTCGTTCCTCCTGCCGGACCTGGTGTACGTGGGCGGGCCCGGGGAGATCAACTACCTGGGGCTCTACCGCGACGTCTACCGCACCCTCGGCCAGCAGATGCCGGTGCTGGTGCCCCGTGAGGGCTTCACGCTGGTGGAGCCGCCCATCGCCCGGGTGCTGCAGAAGCAGGGGCTTACGCTGGAGGATGCTTTCTACCGGCTCGAGGAACGCAAGCAGGAGCTCCTGGAGCGGGAGGACCGGCTGGGGATCGTGAACGCCTTCGCCGCCTTCCGCCGGGATTTCGGCGAGCGCTACGGCGCGCTGGCGCAGCTGGTGCTTCAGCTGGACCCCCACCTGCAGCAGGTGGTGGAGGAGAACCGGCGGCAGATCGAGCATCAGATCAACCGCCTGGAGGAGAAGGCGAAGCAGCAGCACCGCAAGAACTGCGAGACCGCCCTCCGCCAGTTCGACCGGCTGCGGGCAAACCTCATGCCGAGCGGCCTGCAGGAGCGGGCGTTCTCGATCCTTCCGTACCTGGTGAAGTACGGCCCCGACCTGGTCGGCCGGCTGGTGGCCGAGGTGCCGCTGGAAGAGGGCTGGACGCACCGCGCCATCTACCTCTAGTTTCCGCGACCTCCCTACGTCGTGGCTCGTCTCACTCATGTATAATGATACACGTTGAAGCAGGCGTGCTGTCTCTCCGCCACAGCCGGATCCAGCACCCTGCCTAACCGTGTTATCCCCCTTCTGATCCGCGGGTCGGGCGTGTGCCTTCGGCAAGGGATGGGCAGACTGTAAGTGTCTTGTACCCCCTTCGCGAGGAGGCAGCGCGGTGAACGACAAGATCGCGATCCTCGGAGTCGGGCCGCTGGCATCGATCCTGGCGCATCGCATTCCCAGCTCCGCCCGCAAGGTGATCATCGGTCGCCCCAAGGCGGCTGCGGTGGCCCTGGCCGACGAAGTCGGCGGCATCGCTTCAGATCAGGCCAGCGCCGTGCGGGGCTGCCGGGTGGTCTTCGTCACGGCGCCGTCCGGTCAGGTGGCCCAGGCGCTGGCCGAGATCCAGCCCCATCTCTCCGCCGGCGCGCTGGTGGTCAACATGGCGACCGAGCTGACGGCTGCCGACCTGGCGGAGGCGGGCGTGCCCGTGGCCGCGGCCAAGGTGATTGGCCACCCGGGCGACATGGCTCAGGGCGCACCGGGCGTGGTGGTGCTCGACCAGGTGGACGGCGAGGAGGCCGCGCTCCTGGAGAGCCTGCTGGCGCAGGTGGGCCCGGTGGTGCGCGGGGACGAGCGCATGGTGCAGGCGGCGCTGGACGCCATCGACGCGGTCATGCGCGAGGCCCGGGACGAGCTGCAGCGCCGGCTGGAGGCGGTGGGGCTCTCACCGGAGGCGGCGCCGGTGGCGATTGCAGCCGCCGCCCCGGGCGTCTTGCGGGCGCTGGCGGCCGGCAAACAGGGAACGGTTGGCAGGGAGGTCTGGCGATTCGCGGGGGCCGATGAGACCGCTGCTTCGCGAGTCTCACAATAGGAGGGTGCCCATTGTTGAATCGCAAGCCGTATCGCTTGGTGAGGGCCATCGTCCTGGTGGCCCTTGCGGTCGCGCTGCTCACCGGATCGCTCGCCACACCCGCGCAGGCGGCACCCGCCCTTGACCTGGAGGCGCGGTCGGCGGTCCTCCTGGACTATGGCACGGGCCAGGTGCTCTACTCGAAGAACCCGAATGAGCCAATCGCACCGGCCTCGCTCACGAAGCTGATGACGCTCCACATCGCCTACAAGAAGCTCGAGGCCGGGGAGATGAGCCTGGACGACCCGGTGGAGGTCAGCGAGCGGGCGTGGGCGGCCAACTTCCCTGACTCTTCCCTGATGTACCTGGAGCCCGGCGACCATGTCACGGTCGGCGAGATCCTGAAGGGCATCGCCATCGACTCGGGCAACGACGCGTGCGTTGCGCTGGCCGAGCACATTGCCGGTTCGGTCTCGGCCTTCGTCGAGATGATGAACGAGGAAGCCCGGGCGCTGGGCTTTACCACCTTCCACTTCGTCGACCCCCATGGCCTGAGCCCGGAGAACCAGATCACGGCCGGCGAGTTCGCCGAGTTCGCCCGGCTCTACATTCAGCTCCACCCGCAGTCGCTGGCGGAGCTGCACAGCCAGAAGACCTTCAGTTATCCGCTCTACGAGAACCTCTCCGACGCCCGCAAGGCGGTCACCTCGCCGGAGGCGCACCAGCCCATCACCCAGGAGAACCGCAACGGCCTGCTCTGGACCTACGACGGCGTGGACGGCCTGAAGACCGGCTTCATCGAAGAGGCGGGCTTCAACCTGGCCGTCACCGCCAAGCGGGGCGACATGCGGCTGGTCGGGGTGCTCCTGGGCATCCAGGCGAACTCGATCCCCGAGGGCACGGCCAAGCGGGAGGCCGAGGGCGCGGCCCTGCTGAGCTGGGGCTTCAACAACTTCGTCACCGTGCGGCCCGAGCTGCCTGAGGTCAAGCCGGTGCGGGTGTGGAAGGGCGCCGCCAACCAGGTGACGCTGGAGCCCGCGGAGGGGCCGCTGACGCTGGTGCTGGAGAAGGGCGCCGAGGCCTCGCTCACCGCCGCTGTGCACCAGGAGGAGTCGGTGATGGCGCCAGTGGCGAAGGGGCAGAAGCTCGGCGAGGTCATCTACGCCGCCGATGGCAAGGAGGTCGCCCGGATCGACCTCGTGGCGGCGGAGGAGGTGCGCCAGGGCGGCTTCTTCAAGCGGCTCTGGGACTCGATCCGGCTCTGGATCATGCGGTTCTTCAATCGGTAAGCTTAGGATGTATGGCGGACCCGGGAGGTTGCTCCCGGGTCCTTCTCTTTTTGGGTTGGGGCGGGTGTCCGGCGCGCTTGGCCGGGTCCAGCCCTGGGGCGGCCGATGTGCGCACAGCGGGGCTGCCTCCGCAGAGCCCGCAGCTCTGGGAGACAGCCCCGAACGTCAGCCGGAAAGCCTGGACCTGGCGAAGTCGCCCCCGTCGGCGCAGAACCCGGACGCCAGGGTCCTACGCGCGCCCCATCTTCGAGACCAGCTCGGCCGTCTCGCGGGCGATCATGAGCTCCTCGTTGGTGGGGATGACCATGACCGTCACCTTCGAGTCGGGGCCGGAGATGATCTGCTCCTTGCCCCGCACCTGGTTGGCCTCCTCGTCGAAGGTCACGCCCAGGAAGGCGAGGTTCTCGCAGACGGCCTTGCGCAGCCGCGGCGAGTTCTCGCCGATGCCGCCGGTGAAGACGATGCCGTCCACCCGCCCCAGGACGGCGGCGTAGGCGCCGATGTACTGGCGCAGCCGGTACTCCAGCATCTCGAAGGTCTCGATGGCCCGCGGGTCGCCCTTGTCCATCTCCTCCTCGATCTGCCGCATGTCGCTGGAGATGCCGGAGATGCCGAGCATGCCGCTGTGCTTGTTGAGCATCGACATGATCTCGGAGATGCCGATCTCCTCCCGGGCCATGATGTAGGGGATCACGCCCGGATCGATGTCGCCGGAGCGGGTGCCCATGATCAGGCCGGCCAGCGGGGTGAAGCCCATGGAGGTGTCCACCGACTTGCCGCCCTGCACGGCCGCCACCGACGAGCCGTTGCCCAGGTGGCAGGTGATCAGGTTGACCTCCTCCGGCGCCCGGCCGAGGATGGCCGCCGCCCGCTGCGAGACGTACTTGTGGGAGGTGCCGTGGAAGCCGTAGCGGCGCACCTTGTGCCGCTTGTACATCGCGTACGGCAGGGCGTAGAGGAACGCCTTGCGGGGCATGGTGGAGTGGAAGGCGGTGTCGAAAACCGCCACGCCCGGCGCGTGGGGCAGGGCCGCCTCGGCGGCGAGGATGCCGGTGAGGTTGGCCGGGTTGTGCAGCGGCGCCAGGTCGAACAGCTCCCGCAGGGTGCGCTTGACCTCCTCGGTGATGATCACCGAGCTGACGAAGGCCTCGCCGCCGTGGACCACCCGGTGGCCCACCGCCGCGATCTCCTCGGGGTCCTTGATGACGCCGTGCTCGGGGTCGGTGAGCGCCTTCAGCACCTTGCGCACGCCGGCGGTGTGATCCAGGATCGTGCCGATCTCCTTGATCTTCTCGCCCGCGCCCTTGTACTCGAAGATGGCATCTTCCATGCCGACCCGCTCCACCTTACCGATGGCGAGGACCGACTCGGTCTCCATGTCCAGCAGCTGATACTTGATCGAAGAGGAGCCGCAGTTCAGCACCAAAATCTTCATCGGCCAGTCCCCCCGTTCTTGATCCGATCGCCGTTGGCGTCATACTTGAAGAAGCCCTCGCCGGTCTCCACGCCCAGGTGGCCGGCGCGCACCAGCTTCTTCACGTAGGGGGACGGCCGGTACTTCAGGTCGCCGTACTCCCGCCAGAGCCGCTCGGCCATCACCAGCACGGTGTCGAGGCCGATGCGGTCGGCGATTTCCAGCGGCCCCCGCGCCATCTCGAAGCCCAGCCGCATGGCGGTGTCGATGTCCTCGGCGGAGGCCACGCCCTCCATCAGCACCTGACAGGCCTCGTTGATCAGCGGGATGATCAGGCGGGTGGTGATGTAGCCCGGCGACTCGTAGACCTCGACGCCGGTGCGGTCCAGCCGCTCCACCAGCTCCATCACCCTGGCGACGGTCTCATCGCTGGTCTTCAGGCCGCGGACCACCTGCACCACCTTGGTCTTCGGAATCGGCTGCAGGAAGTGGCAGCCGATGACCCGGTCAGGCCGGTTGGTGGCCGAGGCCATCTCGGTGATGGAGAGGGTGGAGGTGTTGGAGGCGAGGATCACCTCGCCGCGGCAGAGCTGGTCCAGCGTCCGCAGGATGGCCTTGTCCTCCTCGATGTCGCCCACCCGCGCCGAGATGACAAAGTCGGCCCGGGCCAGCTCCGTCATGTCGGTGGTCATGGTGATGCGGGACAGGATAGCCCGCTTCTCGGACTCGGTGAGTGCCCAGCGCTCGATCTCGTGCTGCAGCGACAGCTCGATCTGCCGGCGGGCTTGCGTCAGCTCGTCGGGCGTCTGCCCGACCAGGATCACTTCCAGGCCCTTGGTGGCGACCAGTTCGGCAATGCCGCGCCCGCTCAGGCCGGTGCCGACGACACCCCAGATGCGTACCGACATAGTCACACTCCTTACGCCGATGCAAGCTTGTTCGTCCGTTCCCAATCATAGCGGTAAACTTCGGTCTTTCCTAGTAGCTGTAGCCGAAAATGTGCCCTTGGACTATTGGAGGTGTGAAATGGCGCAGAAGGGCTCTTCCCTGAGTCAGAGTGCCCCCACCGGGACGGTGGGCCGCCAAGCGCACCCGGGCGTGCCTTCCTGCGTACACATCCATGATAGGAAGTCTGGTTGCGAAGCGGCCCGTCCATACGGCATTTTCGGCCCCCTTCGCACCGCAGGACAGCGGGGTACATATCATGACCAGCAGGAGGCGGGCGCGGCCCCGCCGTCCCACTCCCCGTGTGCGGGCCGCCACATAGCAGCCCTCCGCGGCGCCGCCCCTGGGGTCAACGCTATGGAAGGGGGAAGTCGAGCGTGGCCGACTTGCTCAGCACCCAGCTCCTGAAGCTTCAGTGCCTGGTGTGCGAGACCACTGGTGAGGCCTGCATCGAGTCGCGTTTCAAGCTGCCGCGCCGGGCCAAGAAGATTGCCGAGATCCAGGCCCGCATCGTCGACCTGGAGGCCGACGTCATCGAAGGCCAGGTCTGCGTGTCGGGCGTTGTGCACAAGCAGATCTTCTTCGTCGGCGAGGATCACCACGTACATCACGTTCCGGAAGACGTTCCGTTCACGACCTTCATCGACTGCCCCGGGGCGAAGCCGGGCGATGTGGCCGACGTGAAGGCCAACATCGCCAAGGTGAGCTTCTCCCTGGAGTGGGGGCAGGAGGTGGTGCAGCGGGTCATCGTGCAGTTCGTCGTGCGGGTCGCCGAGGACTGCCAGGTGAACGTGCGCCTCAACCCCTTCGGGCCCCGGGTGAAGGCCGAGTGCGTGGTCGGCGAGGCGACGAAGGCGGTCACCATCGAGAACATCGTGGAGCTGGACCGTCCGGCCATCAAGATCCGGGACCTGCAGGTCGCGCTGGAAGACGTGGAGGCCGAGGCGACCAGCGACCAGGTGATGTTCCAGGGGACGCTCGTGAAGAATATCTTCTTCATCTCGGAAGATGACGTGGAGATCTTCCAGGAGGAGCGGGTACCTTTCTCGGGCATCGCCGATGTTCCGGGTGCGGAGCCCGGCGACAACGTGACCCTGCAGGCGCAGATCGTCCGGGTCGACAAGGTGCTCTCCGACGGCGTCGAGCTGCGCCAGCGGGTGGTGCTCTCGCTCTTCATCAAGGTCACCCGCACTTGCGAGCTGAACGTGGCCGAGGACCCCACGGGGCCGCAGGTGATGGCCTCCCGGGTGATCGCCACCGGCGAGCGTCAGGTGCTCGTGGAGAACGTCACCGACCTGAACAAGCCGGCGCAGAAGATCCAGGAAATCCAGGCCCGGGTGGAAGACCTGGCCGTCGAGGTCATCCCCAACAAGGTGGTCATCACCGGCACCCTGCACAAGCAGATCTTCTTCGTGGGCGAGGACGACCTGGTGCGCCACCAGGGCGAGGACATCCCGTTCACCACCTTCGTCGAGCTGCCGGGCATCAACCCGGGCGACGAGGTCTCCATCACACCGGTGGTGGAGCACGTGGGCTTCGACCTGCTCGACAAGGTCTGGGTCGAGGGCCTCGGCGATGACGACGAGGGCCGCCCGGTCTTCCGGCGGCTGCTGCAGCGGACCGTGATCCTGCTCTGCGTGACGGGCAGCCAGGAGCACCCCATCCGGATTGCCCAGGCGCCGTTCACCGGCCTGGCGGCAGGCTGATGCGCTGGAACCGCCCGCCGGGGCCAGGGCGCCGGGTGGCTGTACAGCAGTCCTGGCTCCGGGGGCGAGGCGAGGGAGGCACCCCCCTGCGGGGATGCCTCCCTCCGTGCGTTCAGCGGCACCACTCGTGCCACCACCAGCGCTCGAACTCGGCGATCAGCCCCGGCGGGTTGACCTCCCGCGTGGCATCGAGGCACCACTGGTCGTACTCCCACTGGTGGACCAGCAGGGGCACCGCCCGCCCGAACCGGGCGAGGATCACCCCCGACTCCTGCAGCCGGCGCGCCACGTCGGTGACCAGGTGGAGGAGCGCCTCCCGGGCGGCGCTCTCCCAGGCGTCGTACCCCTCGGGGTTCCTGGCCAGGGCGGCCAGTTCCTTCTGGCTGCGGTACAGCCCCCGCCGGCGGAGCCAGCGGGCGAGCAGGCGGTGGCTCTCCGGGTCGGCCATGCCCTCGCACTCCTGGGGGCTCAGGCCCACGGCGGTAATGAACTCCGGCTCCCACAGGGCGAAGTACCAGCGGGCCTCGCCGGGCTCCTCCCCCTGGCTGATGGCCTCGCTGAGGTGCGCCGGGGTGTTGTAGTACAGCCACAGCTTCATGCGGTGAGGGCCGTCGTCAAAGTCGACGTAGAGGGAGAGCACGTAGGCGTCCTGCAGGCGGGGGCGTTCCGCCAGCAGCAGCCCCTCGGCCAGGCGCCGGTAGAGGTGCTCCGCGAACGGATCCATCCCGTTCACCTCGATCGTATCAGGTTGGGATGGGAGCAGTTCGACGGAATTCCTGATTTTTCCTCTTCAGGATGCAAGATGAAATTCGGTTCTGCCCTCGCCAGGGTGCGCGTATACGTGCCCTGAGGTGGGACAGGTGCTCTTCTACCGTGCACGCCTCGAGGGCCCCGCCGAGGTGCTGGACGTCTCGCTGAGCCCCGTGCGCCCGGTCCCGATGGTTCGGATCGGGGGCATGGGGAACGGCGCGACGCGGCCGGCGCCGGACTCAGGGCCCGGGGTAGGGGCGGTGCACGTGGGTGGCCCCGCACTCGCCGGTCGGGTGCGGGTGGTGTTGCGCTACGGACCGCAGGAGGGGCCTGTTCGCACCCACCGGGGGTGGCTCTATACGGACCTGTCGCCGGGGCGCCGCCTGCGCCTCACCGGCTGCCAGGTGGAGGGCGGTGAGGTGCTGCTATCGCTGGCGCCGCTCCCCCCCGGGGCCGGACGGGAGCGGCTGCGGGACCGGTTCCGGCTGCCCTTTCACTTAACCTCCTGGGGTGTCGAGGCGGCGACCCGCATTCGGACCGAGGTGTTCTGCATCCCGACCGCGCGCCCGGGAGTGCTGGTACTGCGCGGCCGGGCGGCGGTGGTGCTGGAGACGCCGGCGGCCCGCCTGGTGCGTTGGATTCCCTTCTGCCGAAGGGTGGCCGTGGACCTGAACGCACACCTGGACTGGCGGGCCCGGGCCGCCGCGGAGGGGGTAGAGGTGCGGGTCGGCCCCGGCGGCGAGGTGGAGGGGTGGCTTTACCTAACCGTGGACTGCCGGGGGGAGCCGGGGATGGCCGGGGCGGCGTGGGACCGCACAGGGACTCGTGAAGATGCGCCGGCGGCGGTACGGAAGGTGGACGCCGCCGCGAAGCGGGTGGAGGCCACGGTGGTGACGGACGGCCTCGCCCTGGTCTCCGGCGCGGTGGAACTGGACGTTGCGTGGGCGGACCGGGCTGGGCGGGGGCGCTGGACGTGCCGGGAGGTGCCTTTCAGTGCGCTGCTGCCGGTCGATGGTCTCTGCGCGGGGGACAGGCTGGAGCCGGCTGCACAGGTGGAGCGGCTGGCCCGGGTAGGCAAGGGGACGGATGAGCGGGCGGTCCTGCTGATGGGGGTCGGGGTGACCGCCCTGCGGACGGTGCACGTCCAACTGGGCGGAGTCTGGTACCGGGCCGAGCAGGTGGTGGGAGAGGCCGCGACGACCGTGGAGGTGAGCGAGGCCCTCTTCCCTCAGGAAGAGCCTGCACGGGCCCCGGCCGCGCCGTCGCGAATGCTTGAGGTGGAGACCGGGCTGCACGGCGCGTGGACCGCCCTGAGTGCCCGCATCCGCCGCGCCGGGGGCCGGGCGACGCTGGAGGTTTGGGCGGAGCCGTATCAGGAGGGACGCCGGGAGGGTTTCCACGCCCCTGCCACGGCGCGGGTGGAACTGCCCGGCGATGCGGACGCGCCGCTCGGCCTGGTGGCGGTAGGCCGCCGGGCGGTGGTCCGGTCCGCGCGGCGGCCGTGGGATGGCGGGCTGGAGATCGCCCTGCCGCGGGGCACGCCCACGTCCGACTGGCACGGGCTGCCAAGGCCTGTGCACGGGTTGGTGGACGTGGACGTGCTTTCGGGCGGGCTGCTTGTCCTGCTGCGGTGTGAGGGTCGGCTGTTCCGGCTGGTGCTGCCCGCCGAGGCCGATATTCCGATAGGCGTGACGGTGGCGGGGACCGCGGTGCCCGGCGCCGGGATGGACCGGCTGTGGGGGGAGACGCTGAGCGGAGACCTGCCAAAACGTGTGAGTAAAGTTTTCGTGGGTAGGCCACAACATTTCTGCTGAAAAAAGCAGG
>NZ_JBFNEH010000054.1:0-19491 GCF_040797425.1 Symbiobacterium sp.
GGGTTGTTTTTGAGGGGGGGGTTATTTTTCCGGTATGGGGCCAATTTCTTGTCGAAGGGAAAATGATGAAGCGACTCCACGGAAACGGCAGCGTCGTACACCGCCTGGCCGAAATCGACATCGAAGTAGGAGCCTTGGATCAAGGTGACCTCCTTGCCGGGGAACTTGGCCGCCAGGGCCTTCAGCATCGCCGCCGACAGGTCGATCCCCGTGACGCGGGCCAGTGGGTTCAGCGCGAAGTACTCCTCCAGTTCCAGGCCCGTACCGCAGCCAAGATCGAGTACGTGGCACGCAGGATCGAGCGGCAAGAGCTTCGCCGTGAACGGGTAGAACTCGGAAGCCCCGAAGATGTCCCGCCGCATGTGTTCGTCGTAGCCTGACAGCCTGCGCTCAAAAAACTCGTCCATTCTTTCGAGCATGCCGCCTCACCACCGTGCATCCCTGTTTCGCCTCACAGGCCGCCAGTCCCTGCGTTCAGCCCCGGCGAGAGGTGCGGGCTGCACACGCCACGCGGCCAGTTCAGCCTCGCCCCGCGCCCGTGCCGGGCGCACAAGCCGAGCCCGAGTCTTGGAGCGGACGTGGACCCGCTTCCGGTGGACGGGGTCGAGATGTACCGCCTTGCGTCAGGCGGAGGAGGGCCGTGAAGCCTTCCTCAGGTTGACAAGAAAACCCGGGCAACCCCTCGTGGGGCCCGGGTCTTTCCTGACAGTGGAACCATAAGCAGTTTTTGGCACAGATGAATGCGGCGCTGCGTGAGCACGAACACGCCCAGCAGAAGTATGAGGTTGTAAGGATTGAAGACGTGGTGCCGTAAGACCAGCAGGGCCAAGGGCTTGCCCTCCGAGGATGTCGCCCGAGCCTGGAAACAGCACCTGGCGGCGCGTAGGGCCGAACGGGAAGAGTGTAGTGCAGGTGATGATAAGGAGGATGACTTGGCTGGCTCTGGTAACTGCTCACCCCTCCTCCCGCTCCACCCGCGCCACGCACTCCACGTGCGCCGTGTGCGGGAACATGTCCACCGGCTGCACCTCCGCCGTGCGGTACCCCATCCCCGCCAGCCGGCCCAGGTCGCGGGCCAGGCTGGCCGGGTTGCACGACACGTAGACCACCCGCCGGGGCGCCATCCGGGCGACCGCCTCCAGCACCGGCTCGTCGCAGCCCTTGCGGGGCGGGTCGAGCACAATCACGTCGGCCCGGACGCCCTTCCCGGCCAGCCGCGGCATCTCCACCGCCGCGTCGCCGGCAATGAAGCGGGCGTTCTGGATGCCGTTCAGGGCCGCGTTCTGCCGGGCGTCCGCCACCGCCTCCTCCACCCACTCGATGCCGATCACCTCCCGGCACCGGCGGGCCAGGAAGAGCGAGATCGTGCCGATGCCGCAGTAGAGGTCGATCACCGTCTCTGTGCCGGTCAGCCCGGCGTACTCCAGCGCCTTGCCGTAGAGCTCTTCGGTCTGCGCCGGGTTCACCTGGAAGAAGGAGACCGGCGAGATCTTGAACTCCAGGTCGCCGATGTAGTCGGTGATGTGCTCCTTCCCCGCCAGCACGCGGCTCTCCCGGCCCAGCACCACGTTGGTGCGGGCCGGGTTGATGTTCTGCACCACGCTCACCAGCCCGGGGATGCGGGCCATCAGCTCCCGGGCGATCTCCCGGCCGTGGGGGAAGTCCGGCCCGTTGGTCACCAGCACCGCCATCGCCTCGCCCGTGCCCCGGCCCACCCGGGCCAGCACGTGGCGGAGCACGCCGGTGTGGGTGCGCTCGTCGTAGATGCGCACGCCGTACCGCTCGGCCAGGGCCTTGACCTCGGCCATGATGCGGTTGCCCAGCGGGTGCTGGATCTGGCACTGGTCGATGTCGACTACACGGTGCGTGCCCGGGGCGAAGAAGCCCGCGATCACCCGGCCGGCTCGCCAGCCCACCGGGAACTGCGCCTTGTTCCGATAGTGCCAGGGATCGGCCATGCCCAGCGTCGGGTGGACCGTCACCCCGCTGAGCTTGCCCAGCCGCTCGAGGGCGTCCGCCACCTGCTGCCGCTTCAGCCGGAGTTGCGCCGCGTAGGCGATGTGCTGGAGCTGGCAGCCGCCGCACTCGCCCACCACCGGGCAGGGCGGGGCCACTCGGTCCGGCGAGGGCTCCTCCACCCTCACCAGCGCCGCCCGGGCGTAGTTCTTCTTCACTTCCTGCACGCGCGCCAGCAGGCGGTCGCCGGGGGCGCCGCCTGGCACGAAGATGGTCAGTCCCTCGTAACGGGCCACGCCCTCGCCGCTGCTGCCGAGGCCGTGCACCGTCACCGTAATCTCCTGCCCGGGACGAACCGGGCGCTGCGCCGTCTCTTGCTTGCTCATAGCCAGAGTGTACCACACGGATGACGGAAACGTGCACACGTGCGCCGCCCGGCATCGGCCCGAACGCAGACCGTATCCACAGAGCCCGGGGGTCCGGTCCCCCGGGCTGCTGTGCCTGAACAGCGCACGCGTACCCCCGGATTGGCGGCCTGGTCACTACGCCCCCCGCCGCCGGCCATCTGCCGATGCCCGCTCCGCCTTCTGCGCCGAGAACCACTGCAGCGTCTCCCGGAAGGCCGCGGCCAGGTCGGTGGGCACCAGCCCCAGCTCTCGGCGGGCCTTCTCGTCGCTCACGATCCAGGGCGCAGTCCAGTTGCGGATCTCGTTGGGGTGCACCAGCGCCCGCCGCCGGAAGGTGAGCCGGGCACCCAGCGTGACCAGCCACGCCGCCCCCATCAGTACCGGCACGGGCATGGCCCAGCGGGGGCAGCGCCCGCCACTCACCTGCGCCAGGAGGCCCAGGAGCTGCTCCTGCGTCAGGTTGGGCCCGACCAGGTTGTAGACCTCCCCCGAGCGGCCCTTCTCCATGGCCGCCACAGTGCCCCGCACCACATCCCGCACGAAGACCAGGTTCACCACCGCCTGGGACGAGCCCAAGTAGAAGGGCAGCCGGCCGGTCTTCACCATCCAGATCAGCGTGTTCATCCCGTCAGGATCGCCGGGGCCGAAGACCGCGCTGGGGCGCACCACCACCACCTCGAGCCCCCGGTCCCGGTACGAGAGCGCCAGGCGCTCCTGCTCCAGCTTGGTAATGCCGTACGCGTCGGGAAGTGGGGCGGGCTCGTCCTCCTCCGTGCGAGCCCGGTGGCGGCCGTTTGCGTCCACCACCGCCGGCCCGCCGGCCGCGATGGACGACATGTGGACCACCCGCTTCACCCCGGCGGCGACGCAGGCATCGAGCAGGTTCCGGGTGCCCTCCACGTTGATGGCCCGCATCCGCCGGAGCGACCCCTGGAAGTTGATGCGGGAGGCCAGGTGGTAGACGCGCTCCACCCCGGTCACCGCCCGCTCCAGGGAGGCGGGGTCCTGCAGGTCGCCCACCGCCACCTCGAGCCGGTCCACAAGCGGCCCGAACACCGCCTCCGCCTTCTCCCGGGAGCGGACGAGGATGCGCACCCCCTGTCCCGCATCCAGGAGATGCCGCGTCAGTTGCTCGCCGATGAAGCCGGTGGCACCGGTCACCAGAATCAACAGCCACGCCCCCTTTCCGCAGGTTCTTTCAATCTTCAACATCACCGTGTGCAGTTCCTACGGAGAAGGCTGCGCGCCAGAACGGCCACCGGCCCCGGCGCGGTGTTCGCCGGGGCCGGGTGAGCGCCGGTGTGGGCCAGGCGGATGCGGCCAGTGGCCCGATCGCCGCGCCGGGGTCCGGGTCAGCTGGGCGGCGGTCCGTCCGGGGGTGCAGATGAGCCCGGTGGCCGCTCATCCGGCTGCCGGGCGAAGTGGTCCGGCCGGGCCCCCGGGTCCGGGTCGGGCAGCTCGCCCACCTCCATGCGGAAGTCCGGCTCGTCCGGCGGGATGCGAAGCCCGCGCGCGTTCCCGGAGGCATAGGTCGGCATCTTCGCCACCTCCCGCCGGCCCCGGGGGCGGGCGTTCCGGAGCGAGGCGAACAGGAACAGAACCAGTCCCAGCCCGATGACTCCCCACAGTGCCAGTGACAACACGTCCATCGACCTCCGGTTCTGGTGTGTCCATTCCCAGGGCCAGTGTCCGTATTGCCGCTGGTTTTTATTCCCGCCCGTTCTGCGGCGCAGCCCGCAAGGGGCCGATCCCGGCGGCCCCTTCGGCCAGCGTGACAGCGGCGCGCCGGGCCTTGGAAAACAGAACACCCCCGCCGCTGCCGTGCGGCAAGGGGTGTCGGTGCTGCGTGGCTACTCCTTGGCGGCCTGCTCCTCCAGGGCCTGGGTGACCAGCTTCAGGGCCAGCTGCGGGTTGGCCCGCCCGCGGGTGCGCTTCATGATCTGGCCCACGAACCACTGGGCGGCCGACTGCTTGCCGGCCTTCCAGTCCTCGAAGACCTTCGGGTTGGCAGCCACCACCTCGCGGGCGATCGCGAGCAACTCGCCTTCGTCCGCGACCTGGGTGAGGCCCTCCTCCTTCACGATGGTCTCGGCGTCCTTGCCGGTCTCCACCATCTTCTCGAAAACCGTCTTGGCGATCTTGCCGGTGATGGTGCCCTTGTCGATCAGCTGCAGCATGCCCACCAGCTGCTCGGGCGTGACGGGGATCTGCTCGGGGCCCAGCCCCTTCTCGTTCATCACCCGGTTGAGCTCGTTGATCTGCCAGTTGGCGATCGTCTTGGCCTGACCGCCGCCGGCCAGCTCCACCGCCTGCAGGAACCACTGCGCGAATTCCCGCTCGGAGGCAATGATCGAGGCGTCGTACGCCGAGAGGCCGTAGTCGTTCATCAGGCGGGCCATCACGGCGTCGGGCAGCTCAGGCAACGCGGCCCGAACGCGCTCGATGTCCGCGTCGGAGATCACCACAGGCGGCAGATCGGGCTCGGGGAAGTAGCGGTAGTCCTCCGCATCCTCCTTGGAGCGCAGGAGCACGGAGATGCCCTGGGCGTCGCGCCAGGAGCGGGTCTCCTGCTCCACCTGGCCGCCCTCCTCGAGGATGGCGATGTGCCGCTTCCGCTCGTACTCGATGGCCCGCACCACGGCGGAGAAGGAGTTGACGTTCTTCAGCTCCGACCGCACGCCGAACTCGCTGGAACCCGCCGGCCGCACCGAGATGTTGACGTCGCAACGCATCGAGCCCTCTTCCATCTTCACGTCGCTGACGCCGCTGTACTTGATGATGGAGCGCAGCTTCTGCAGGAAGAGGCCGGCCTCCTCGGCGGAGCGGATGTCCGGTTCGGTGACGATCTCGATCAGCGGCACGCCGGCACGGTTGAAGTCGACCAGCGAGTAGTCGGCGGCGGTCACGTCGTCGCCGGCGTGGAGGAGCTTGCCGGCGTCGTTCTCCAGGTGGATCCGCTTGATGCGGATGCGCCGGGTCGTGCCGTCCTTCTTGGTGATGTCGACGTAGCCGTCGTAGCAAAGCGGCAGGTCGTACTGGCTGATCTGGTATCCCGCGGGCAGGTCCGCATAGAAGTAGTTCTTGCGGTCGAACTTCGAGTACCGCTGGATCTTGCAGTTGAGTGCCAGGCCGGCCCGGATGGCGTACTCCAGCGCCTGGGCGTTCAGCACCGGCAGCGAGCCGGGCAGGGCCAGGCAGACGGGGCAGACGTTGGTGTTGGGCTCGGCCCCGAACTCGTTCTTGCAGGAGCACCAGACCTTGGTCTCGGTGGACAGCTCCACGTGGACCTCAAGGCCGATGACGGTTTCCCACCTCTCGCTCACGCCTGCCGACCTCCCTTCGGCGCCAGGTTCGGACGGGCCTCATGGTGCTTCGTGACCTTCTGGTAGGCCCACGCGATCTGCAGGAGCTGCGTGTCGGCGAAGTGCTTGCCGATCAGCTGCAGCCCCACCGGCAGGCCGTCGGCAAAGCCGCAGGGCACCGATACGGCCGGCAGCCCGGCCAGGTTGACCGGAATAGTGCAGATGTCGGCCAGGTACATGGAGAGCGGGTCGTCCAGCTTCTCGCCCAGCCGCCAGGCGGTTACCGGCGTGGTGGGCGTGACCAGGGCATCGAACCGCTCGAAGGCCCGCTGGAACTCCTGCAGCACCAGCGTGCGCACCTGCTGCGCCTTCTTGTAGTAGGCGTCGTAATAGCCGCTGGAGAGCGCGTAGGTGCCGATCATGATGCGGCGCTTCACCTCGGGGCCGAAGCCCTCGGCGCGAGTCTTGCTGTACATGTCGTGCAGCCCGTTCGCCTGGGCGGTACGGTGGCCATAGCGCACGCCGTCGAAGCGGGCCAGGTTGGCCGACGCTTCGGCCGGGGCGATGATGTAGTAGGCCGAAAGGGCGTACTCGGTGGTGGGCAGCGAGCACTCCTCCACCGCGGCCCCCAGGTCCTCCAACTGCCGGATGGCCTCCTCGATGCGGGCCTTGACCCCGTCCTCGATGCCGGAACCGAAGTACTCCCGGGGAATGCCCAGGCGGACGCCCTTGAGGGAGGGCTCGCCGCCGAACTTCACCTCCGGCGGGGTGCGCCCGGCGTTGGTGGAGTCGCGGCGGTCGGGCCCGGCGATCACCTGGAAGACGCGGGCCACGTCCTCCACATCGTGCCCGATGGGGCCGACCTGGTCGAGGGAGGAGGCGAAGGCCACCACGCCGTACCGGCTCACGTAGCCGTAAGTGGGCTTCATCCCCACCACGCCGGTCAGGGCCGCCGGCTGCCGGATGGAGCCGCCGGTGTCGGTCCCCAGGGCCACCGGCACCTCCTCCGCCGCCACGGCCGCGGCAGAGCCCGACGAGGAGCCGCCGGGGATGCGGTCCAGGTCCCAGGGGTTCCGGGTAACGTGGAAGGCCGAGGTCTCGCCGGAGGAGCCCATGGCGAACTCGTCCATGTTGGTCTTGCCGATGATGATCGCGCCCGAGGCCCGCAGCCGCTCGACGACGGTCGCGTCATACGGCGGCACCCAGCCCTTCAGCATCCGGGACGCGCAGTTGGTCTCGATGCCGCAGGTGCAGATGTTGTCCTTCAGTGCAATCGGCACGCCGGCCAGGGGGCCGAACTCCGTATCGCCGGCCTTCCGCCGGGCATCCAGCTTCCGCGCCCGGTCGAGGGCGTGCTCAGCCGTCACCGTGAGGAACGCGCCCACCGCGGGCTCCACTTCGGCGATGCGGCTCAGTACGGACTCGGTGATCTCCACTGCCGACAGTTCTCCGCCCAGGAAGAGCCGGTTGAGCCGGGCGGCACTCAACTTATGGATAATTCCTGCCATCTCCTAGCCCTCCGTAATCTTCGGTACCTTAAAGCACCCGGCCTCGGCCTGAGGGGCCTGCGCCAGAACCGTTTCCCGTGCCAGGGACGGCTGGGGCTTGTCCGGCCGGAGGACGTTCTGAAGCGGCGTCACGTGGTATGTGGGTGGCACGCCGGCCACATCCAGCTGGTTCATGCGCGCGACATGCTCCAGAATGCGGCTCAGCTGGGCCGTCATGGACGCCTTCTCTTCCTCGGAAAGGCTCAACCGAGCCAGGCGAGCCACGTGCTCAACCTCGCTTATCGTCAGCGCCATGGTCCATCACCACCATCCATAATATGGGAGAGCTCCCGCGGGCACGCCCGTGCGCAACTACCTGATTCTATCATAAGCGAAGGCCGTCCGGCAACTTTGCTGGAAACCGGTCGCAGTACCTGAACCAATCTCCGGCACGCTGCCGTCTCAGGAAAGGAAGCCACAAGCAAAAGGAGGCAGTCCGATGGCCCAGACGGCGGTCAAAGTGTTGTTCAGCCATTCGCACCGGTCGCTGGAAGAGCAGCTCAACCAGTGGCTGGAGCAGGTTTCAGGCACGGTCACCATCACCGGCATCAGCATGGACTCCAACGACTTGGGCCACTGTCTGGTCCTCCTGTACGAGGATGGCGGGGAAAGGCACTACTACCGCGGCCACGTCTTCTTCCACAGGCGGCACAGCGGGTTGGAGCAGGAAGCCCATCACGGCCTGAACGAGGCCGGCGCCCAGTGGGGCCGCTTCGTCGCCCTCGAATCCAATCAGCACGGGCACTGCCTGTGCGTCGTGGAGGAATACTGAGGCTGCGCTGCCGCCCCTGGCCTTCACCGGCGGTAGTATCCCCCATGGGAGTATCTTCGTGCCGGCACGCAAGAGCCCCGCCCTCCACCTTCGGGAGAGCGGGGCCTCACAGTCTAGGCGCTCGTGCGCATGTGGCAGGCGACCCAGTGGTCGCCGCCCACGTTCACCAGCGGCGGTTCCTGCTCCTTGCAGATGTCGCCCACCTGCGGCTGGTAACGGCAACGCGTGTGGAACCGGCAGCCGGACGGCGGGTTGACCGGCGAGGGCACGTCTCCCTCCAGCACGATGCGCTCCCGCTTCAGGGTCGGGTCGGGGATCGGGATGGCGGACATCAGCGCCTCAGTGTACGGGTGCAGCGGGTTGGCGTAGAGCTCGTTGGCCGGCGAGATTTCCACCATCTTGCCCAGGTACATCACGCCCACCCGGTCGGAGACGTGCTTCACCACCGCGAGGCCGTGCGCGATGAACAGGTAGGTCAGCCCGAACTCCTTCTGCAGGTCCTCCAGCAGGTTGAGCACCTGCGACTGAATCGACACGTCCAGGGCCGACACCGGCTCATCGCAGACGATCAGCTTCGGGTTGAGGGCCAGGGCCCGGGCGATGCCGATGCGCTGGCGCTGGCCGCCCGAGAACTCGTGGGGGTAGCGGCGGGCGTGGAAGGAGGCCAGGCCCACCACCTCCAGCAGCTCCTGGACCTTCTTGGTCTTGGCGGGGCCCCTGGCCACACCGTGGATCTCCAGCGGCTCGCCGATGATGTCGCCCACCGTCATACGGGGGTTCAGCGAGGCGTAGGGGTCCTGGAAGATGATCTGCATCTCCCGGCGGAGCTTGCGCATCTGCTCCCGGTCCAGCTTGTAGATGTTCTTGCCCTCGAAGAAGACCTCGCCGGCGGTGGGCTCCTGCAGGCGCAGGAGGACCTTGCCGAGCGTCGTCTTGCCGCAGCCCGACTCGCCCACCAGCCCGAGGGTCTCGCCCCGGCGGATCTGGAAGGAGACGCCGTCCACGGCCTTCACGTAGCCCACGGTGCGGGCGATGATGCCGCCGCCCGACACCGGGAAGTACTTCTTCAGGTTCCTGACGTCTACCAGGACGTCGCGCTGCGTCTGCGTGCTGACCGCTGTGCTCATCAGGCCGTAACCCCCTTCGCAAGCCGCTCTTCGGCGAGGAAGCAGGCGACAAAGCGCCCGGGCGCAACCTGCTTAAGGGTGGGCTGCTCGGCGCGGCACCGGTCCGTCGCCAGCGGGCAGCGGGGGGCAAACCGGCAGCCGGGAGGCAGGTTGAGCGGGTTGGGCACCGCACCCTCGATCACGTGGAGCTTCTCCACTTCCTGATCGAGGCGCGGGACCGACTTGAGCAGCCCTTCGGTGTAGGGGTGCACCGGGTTCTGGAACAGCGAGACGGCGTCGGCTTCCTCCACCACCTTGCCGGCGTACATGACGACGACCCGCTCGCACATCTCGGCCACGACGCCGAGGTCGTGCGTGATCAGCATGATGGCCATGCCCAGCTCATGCTTGAGCTTCTTCATCAGCTCGAGGATCTGGGCCTGAATCGTCACGTCCAGAGCCGTGGTGGGCTCGTCGGCGAGCAAGGGCGTCGGGTTGCAGGAGAGCGCCATGGCGATCATCACGCGCTGGCGCATCCCGCCCGAGAGCTGGTGCGGATACTCCTTAATCCGCTGCTCGGGCAGCGGGATGCCCACCAGGCGCAGCATCTCCACGGCCTTCTCCAGCGCTTCCTTATGCGACAGACCCTGGTGCAGCTCGATGGCCTCCGCGATCTGATCGCCGATGGTGTAGACCGGGTTCAGCGATGTCATCGGCTCCTGGAAGATCATCGAGATCTCGTTGCCCCGGATCTTCCGCATCTCGGCCTCAGACTTCTTGAGCAGGTCCTCTCCCTCGAAAAGGATCTCCCCGGCGACGATCTTGCCCGGCGGGCTGGGAATGAGCCGCATAATGGAGAGAGAGGTGACGCTCTTACCGCACCCGGACTCGCCCACTACGCCAAGCGTCTCGCCCCGCTTGATGTACAGGTCAACCCCGTCAACGGCCTTTACCACGCCGTCTTCCGTGAAGTAGTGGGTGTGCAGGTTTCGAACTTCGACAAGCTTCTCGCTCACAGGCTCACTCCTCTTTGAGGCGGACCGGTCACGGCACTGCCTGACAATCGTTTGTGTTCATGTGACGCGAACAGATGCAGTTCGGTTTCGTTTTTTTCGCTTAGGGAGCGCCCTTCTCCTTCTCAAGCGAATCACGCCATTATGACATGGCTGCCAGGCTGCCGGCCCCCGGCCAGCGGGGGTTTTCCTTACAGGATAACACAAACATAAGTAGGATCCAAACATAAAAAAGACACCGCGCGGCGGGGCCGCGCGGTGCCGTTTATTCCTGCACGTAACGGTTGTAGAACTCCTCCTCGGTCAGCACAGGGATGCCCAGTTCCTGGGCCTTCGCGAGCTTCGACCCCGGCGACTCCCCGGCCAGGACGAAGCTGGTCTTCTTGCTCACGGACCCGGCGGCCTTTCCGCCCAGCTGCCGGATGAGCTCCTCGATCTCCTTGCGGCCCCAGCGGCTGAGCGTGCCGGTGACCACCACGGTCATGCCGGCGAGCGGCCCCTCGGCGGGCCCCGTCTTCCGCTCGCCCACCATGTTCACCCCGGCCGCCCGCAGCTTCGCCAGGAGCTGGTGCGAGCGGGGCGAGGCGAAGAAAGCCTGGACCGACTCGGCAATCTTCGGGCCGAGGCCGGGGATCGCGAGCAGCTCATCGAGGCTGGCCTTCTCGATGGCCTCCATGGAGCCGAAGTGGTCGGCCAGCAGGCGGGCTGCCCGCTCGCCCACGTGGCGGATGCCCAGTGCGAAGATCAGCCGGTGCAGGGGGTTCTGGCGCGTGGCGTCGATGGCCGCCAGCAGGTTCTCCACCGACTTCTCGCCCATGCGCTCCAGCCCCAGCAGCTCCTCCCGCCGTTCGTGCAGACGGTAGAGGTCGGCCGCATCTGCGATGAGCCCCTTGTCCAGCAGGGCCTGCACCAGCGCCTCGCCGAGCCCCTCGATGTTCATCGCGTCCCGCGAGGCGAAGTGCAGGATGGCCCGGTACTGCTGGGCCGGACACAGGCTGTTGGTGCAGCGCGTGGCCGCCTCGCCCTCCAGCCGCACCAACTCGCCGCCGCAGGCCGGGCAGGTCTTGGGGAACTGCCACGGGACGGCGTCGGCCGGGCGCTTCTCCAGCACCACCCGCACCACCTCGGGGATGATCTCGCCGGCCTTGCGGATCACCACCGTGTCGCCGATGCGGATGTCCTTCTCCCGGATGTAGTCCTCATTGTGCAAGGTGGCCCGCTTCACCGTCGTGCCGGCAATGCGCACCGGGGCAAGGTCGGCCGTCGGGGTGACCACGCCGGTGCGGCCCACGTCGAGGCTGATGCCCAGCACCGTGGTCTCCCGTTCCTCGGCGGGGAACTTGTAGGCGATAGCCCAGCGGGGGAACTTGCTGGTGAAGCCGAGCCGGCGTTGCTGGGCCAGCGAGTTGACCTTGATCACGAGGCCGTCGATCTCGTACGGCAGCTCGAAGCGCCGCTCCCGCCAGCTTTCGACCCATTCCAGCACCTCGTCGATGGAGCGGCAGAGCTGCCGGTACGGGTTCACCTTGAAGCGCCAGGCCTCCAGCTGCTGCAGGCAGGACCAGTGGTCGGTGAAGCCGAGTTCCTCGGCGTCGACCACCTGGTAGAGGAAGGTGTCCAGCCGGCGCTCCCGGGTCTTGCGCGGGTCCTTCTGCCGGAGGCCGCCGGCGGCGGCGTTGCGCGGGTTCTGCAGGAGCGGCTTGCCCTGCTCCGCCAGGGCGGCGTTCAGCTCCTCCAGCACCCGCTTCTCCATGTACGCCTCGCCCCGCACGATGAGCCGCGGCGGCACCGGGCGGCCCGCCGGCTCCACCCGCAGGGGCAGCGACCCGATCGTGCGCAGGTTCTCGGTGACGTCCTCACCGGTCTGGCCGTCGCCCCGGGTGGCCCCCTGCACGAAGAGGCCGTCTTCGTAACGCAGCGAGATGGAGAGGCCGTCGATCTTCAGCTCGCACACGTACTCCACCGGCTCGCCGCCGAGACCCTCCCGCACCCGGCGGTCGAAGTCGCGCAGGTCCTCCTCGCTGAAGGCGTTGTCCAGGGAGTACATCGGGGGCTGGTGCGGCACCTTGGCGAACTCGGGGGCGGGCGCGCCGCCCACCCGCTGGGTGGGGGAGTCCGGACGCCGCAGGTCGGGGAACTGCTCCTCCAGCCGCTTCAGCTCCAGCATCAACTGGTCGAACTCGGCGTCGCTGATCTCAGGCTCGTTCTTCACGTAGTACAGGTACTCGTGGTGCCGGATCGCGGCGGTGAGCTCCTCGATCCGCCGCTCCGCCTCAGACCGGTTCATCCTCGTCCCCTCCACGTCTCGTCACGCCTCGTCGCCGCCGGCCGGGCGCAGGTAGGAGGCCACCAGCACCCGCTGCCCCGCGGCGGCAAACTGCACCGTCACCGTGTCGCCGATCACGGCCTTCACCACGCCCTCGCCGAAGCGGTCATGCCACACCCGGTCGCCCGGGTGGAAGACCGGCGTTTCCACCTGCGAGGGGGCCGTGGCTTCCTGCAGGCGCCGGGCCTGCTGAGTCCGGCCCCAGCCGGCCGAACCGATGGGCGGGGAGAAGTCGTCGTCGTCCGGTACCTCTCCTCCCCGGCGGCCGTAGCCGCGCTGCACGCCGCCCCATCCGCACCTGCCGCCGGAGGACTCGTCGCCCTCCATGCCGTAGGTGCGGCCACGGCCGTACCCGCGGCTCGCTCCGTACCCGCCCGACCCGGCCCCCGGGCCGTACCCGCCTGCCCGCCCGTAGCCGGTGCCAGATCCGTAGCCGCCGTTCGGTCCGTCTGTCCCGCGCCCGCCCGGCGTCCAGCTCCCCGGGCCGGGTCGCCCCGCGTACCCGCCGGGCGACGGCGTGCCAGCCGCCGCCACGCCGGGAGCCGCCACCTCCTGGATCAGCTCCTCCGGAATCTCGTCCAGGAAGCGGCTGGGGTTGTTGTAGTTCTCCTGGCCCCAGAGGTTCCGGCTCACCGCGTGGGTGAGGTAGAGCCGGTACCGGGCCCGGGTCATGCCCACGTAGCAGAGGCGGCGCTCCTCCTCCATCTGCACCTCGTCGGTGAGCGAGCGGCTGTGGGGGAAGACCCCCTCCTCCATGCCCACCAGGAAGACCACGGGAAACTCCAGCCCCTTGGCGGAGTGCAGCGTCATCAGGGTCACCTTGTTCTGCCCCTCGCCCACCTGGTCCGCATCGGTGAGCAGAGCCACCGTGGAGAGGAAGGCGTCCAGTTCCCTGAGGCCGTCCAGCTCCTCCCCCTCGGGGGGCTCGAACTCGGCTGCCATCGACCGGAGTTCCTTCACGTTCTCCACCCGTGCCGCCGCCTCCAGCGAGGGGTCGGCCTGCAGCTCGTCCAGGTAGCCCGTCTTCTCCAACACGGCGGCAATCAGCTCGCCCACCGTCACGTGTGCGCTCAGGTTCGTCAGCTCCTCGATCAGGGCGCCGAACTCCTCCATGCGCCGCCGGTAGGTGCCCGAGAGCCCGGGGACCATGGAGCAGTCCAGCGCGGCGGTGGCCACGGGCACCTGCCACTGCTCGGCGTAGTCGACGAGCTTGTCCACCGTGGCGGGCCCGATGCCCCGCTTCGGCACGGAGACGGCCCGGCGGAACGAGATGGTGTCGGCCGGGTTGGCGATGAGCCTCAGGTACGCCAGCACGTCCTTGATCTCTTTCCGCTCGAAGAAGCGCAGGCCGCCGTAGATGCCGTACGGGATGGAGCGCAGCACCATCGCTTCCTCGAGAGCCCGGGACTGGGCGTGGGTGCGGTAAAGCACGGCGAAGTCCTGGTACGTGAGCCGGGTGCCGTCGGGCAGCCCCTCGGCCACCAGCCGCTCCACCTCCCGGGCCACGAAGGCGGCCTCGTCCCGCTCGTCGGCGGCCGTATAGTGGAAGACCGGGTCGCCGGCGCCCGCGGCCGTCCAGAGCCGCTTCTCCTTCCGGCCCACATTGTGCCGCACCACCTCGTAGGCAGCGGTGAGGATGTTCTGGGTGGATCGGTAGTTCTGCTCCAGCTTGATCACACGGCAGGCCGGGAACTGTTTCTCAAACTCCAGGATGTTGCTGATGTCCGCCCCGCGCCAGGAGTAGATGCCCTGGTCGTCGTCGCCGACCACGGCCAGGTTCTGGCGCTGCCCGGCCAGGAGGAAGATCAGGCGGTTCTGCACGTGGTTCGTGTCCTGATACTCGTCGACCAGGATGAACTGGAACTTCCGCTGGTAGAACGTACGCACGTCGTCGAACCGCTCCAGCAGTTCCACGGTCTTCAGGAGCAGGTCGTCGAAGTCCAGCGCGTTGTTGCTCTTCAGCCGCTCCTGGTAGAGGGCGTAGACCTTGGCGACCTGGGCGCGCCAGTAGTCGCCCGCGCGGGCGGCGAACTGCTGCGGATCGAGCATCTGGTTCTTGGCCGCGGAGATGGTGCCCAGCACGGCGCCCGGCTGGAACTGCCGGTCGGAGAGGCTCAGCCGTTTCAGGCAGTCCTTGATGACGGCCTGCTGGTCCTCCGCGTCCAGGATGACAAAGTTGCGCCCGTAGCCCAGGCGCTCGATGTCGCGCCGGAGCATGCGGACGCAGGCCGAGTGGAAGGTGGCGGCCCACACCTCCCGCGCCCGGTCGCCGACCATCTGCTCCACCCGCTCCCGCATCTCCGCCGCCGCCTTGTTGGTGAAGGTGATGGCGAGGATTCGCCAGGGGTCGACCCCGCCGGCCAGCAGGTGGGCGAAGGAGGCAATGCCCCTGTGGCCGCGGGCCTCAACGGCGGTGCGTAAGGCGGCCAGGTCCGCCTCGGTCATGTCCTCCGGCGGCAGAACGTCGGGGTCGTACTCGGGCCCGAAGAGGATCAGGTGGGCGATCCGGTAAGCGATCACCCGGGTCTTGCCGCTGCCCGCCCCGGCCAGGATGAGCAGCGGTCCCTCGCCGTGCAGCACTGCCGCGCGCTGCTGCTCGTTGAGATCGGCCAACAGCGCGCTGCGCACGGCCTCGCGCAGGCGCCGGTACTCGCGTATCGACTCAGCATCCAGCATGGTCGCGGGTCACCTTCCTTGCGTCAGGTCAATTTCTCGCCTGTCGCCCCGACCTCCTCCCGCCTCCTCCCTTGCGCGACTTGCGCCACTGCGGCGCAGATCTTCCAGTAGTTTACAGTAAGTGTTGACAGTGCGCTTCCTGTCCTGGTAAAGTGGGTTCCGTTGTGATAGGCGGCATCCGCCACTTCCCATTATTCACGTACATTTACAGGTAGGCTCGTTAATTTGCAGCTCCCTAAAGGAGGATCCCAAATGCTCCGACATCTCCGCCGGCGTCGCTCCCTCTGGGCTGCACTGGCGCTGAGCCTGGCGGCCGTGCCCACCATGTTCGCCGGGACCGCCGCCGCCCCTGCGGAGAGCGGGGACCCACAGGTGCCCGAACCGGAAGAGAATCCGACGGCGCTCTTGCCGCCCGACCCGGCCGAGCTGGAGCGCGCCCATCTCATGGCGCAGGCCGAACTGATCGCCGACCTGGCCCCGGAGAAATACCGAATGCTGGTGGTCGAGACCGCAGAGCGGCACGGCGTGGACCCGCGCCTGGTTGCGGCCGTGATCACGGTGGAAAGCCGCTGGGACCCCGATGCGGTGGGCGCTCATGGCGAACTCGGGCTCATGCAGATCCTGCCCTCCACCGGCGAGTGGCTGGCCGACGTGATGGACCTCAACGAGTACGACTTGAGCGACCCCGAGACCTCACTGGAAATGGGCACCTTCTACCTGGCCGCTCTCATCCAAGAGTACGGGTCGCCGGACGTGGCGCTGGCGGTCTACAACGGCGGCCCCCGGGCGGCGGAGGACTGGCAGTCGAACCCGTACCGTGCCAAGGTGCTGGCCGCCTACCGCGCACCCGATCTCGTCTCCTGAGCGGGGCTCGCGCGGCGGCGCCCCTGCAGCGCGCAAAGCGGCAGGGGCGCCGTTTTCTCGTTGTGGTCGCCGGGGTGCCGGCTAACTGCCTCCTCCGCCGCCTCCGCCGGCCCCACCTCCCCCACGACCGCCACCCTGGGTGCCGCCCTGAGGGGCGCCATTCCGGCCGCCCTCCTGCTGGCCACTCTGCACACCCTTGGACAGGATGTCCTGCAGCGTCTCGCGGACGGCCTGCTGCAGGTGCTGCTGGATGAGCGGGTCTTGCAGCATCTCGACGAACTTCTCCTGGATGGCCTGCTCGCCGACGGAGGAACTGATGGCGGTTTTCACGGCCTTGTTGAGGGCCTCCTTGCCCTCCTGGGTATCGAGGGCCATCTCCAGCATCTCCACGCCGGCCTGCTCCCGTACCTGCGTGCGGATGTAATCTTTCATGTCCGGCTCGCTCAAACTCTCCCGGACGGCTTCCTTCACCTGCTCCGAACTGGGCTCAGAAGACTGCTGCTGCGGCTGCTGCGCCATGCACCCCTGCAGGAGCAGGGCGCACAGCAACAGGGCTGCCCACGTCCTCCACACCGTGCGACCTCCACCTCCCGCTGCCCATCGCACGCATTTACCTTTAGCGTTCACCAGGGCTGGAACGTTGATGCGGGGAAACGCCCATTTCTGTGCGGCTCAGCGAGGCGTTCATAGGCGAATAGCGCCATGGGTCCCCCTCCCGGGGACCCATTTCGCTGCACCTTGGAACCTTCTGTCGTACCGGTGGCGGGAATCGACGGGCCCGTCTCCGAAAGATGATGCAACGACACGCCGTGCGGGGAGTTGAGATCGGTGTACGATCTGTTGCTCAAGGGCGGACATCTGGTGGACCCTGCCAATCACCGTGCCGGAAGTTTCGATCTCGCCATCCGGGGGGGCCGCGTTGCGCGGGTCGCCCCCCACATCGCCAGGTCGGAAGCAGCGGAGGTCCTGGACGTCAGCGGCCTCCTGGTCCTTCCCGGGCTGGTGGACATCCACATCCACGCCTCCTCGGAGTTCCAGGGGCGGGTGGCACACCGCATGCTGGCGCTGGCCGGCGTGACCACCGCCCTGGACATGGCCGGCCCCGTCGACGACGTGCTCACCATCGCACGGGACCACGGTGCCGGCATCCACCTCGCCTGCCTCCACCGGGTAAAGCCCGGCGAGATGGTGCGGACCCCGGATCCCACCGCTGACGAGCTGCGGGCGGGCATCGCCGCCGCCATGGACCGGGGCGCACTGGGCGTCAAGATCATGGGCGGCCACTACCCCCTCACGCCCGCGGCGAACCAGCGTGTCTTCGAAATCGCCAACCAGTTGGGCGGCTGGGTCGCCATCCACTGCGGCAGCACCGAGAGCCGGAGCGATCTCACGGGCCTGCGGGAGGCGCTGGACCTGAAGGGCGAGAACCACATCCACATCGCCCACATCAACAGCTATTGCCGCGGCACCGTGAAAGAGCCCTCGCTGGAGGCGGTCCAGGCCATCGAGTGGCTGTCCGCGGCCAGGAACCTGGTCACCGAGTCGTACCTGGCCGTCGTCAACGGCACCTCGGGCAAGTGCGTCGATGACATTCCGGAGAGCGATCGCACGCGGGCGTGCCTGGAGCAGGGCGGCTACCCGGCGACCCGGGAAGGGCTGCGCCGGGCCATCCTGGAGGGCTTCGGCCGGGTCAACGTGATCGAGGGCGACCGGGCCGTGCTCCGCACCGGTCCTGAGGCTGTCGCCGTCTGGGAGGCGGCGGGAACCAATGTGGGCATCAGTTTTCCGGTCAACCCGCCGATGCCCCGACTGATGCTGGCTGCTGCCCGCGACCGCGCCGGCCGTTTCGTCGTGGACGCCCTGGCCACCGACGGCGGCGGGATTCCACGGAACTTCACCGTCTCCGCCGGCCTCCGGCTCGTCCAGTTGGAGGTGCTGACCCTGGCGGACTTCGTGCTGAAGGCCTGCACCGTGCCGGCCAGGCTACTCGGGCTTCCGCAGAAGGGCCACCTGGGTGAAGGCGCCGACGCCGACGTGGCCGTGGTGGATGCCACTGCGGCGGAGGTGCGCACCACCATCGCCGCAGGTCGGGTCGTCGCCCACCACGGTGTGGTGATAGGCAAATCCACACGGTTCATCACGACGGAGCGGGGGCGGAAGGCCGTGGAGGCGGCCGGCCTCGAGCCCGTGGTCGTCGACCTGGCGGAAAGCGGGTTCTACCGTACGGTCAGCGCGTGAACGGGGGACAGAAAGAACAACCCTCCGGGTGGACCGGTGCCGGTCTCCCCGGAGGGTTTCACATGCGTCCGCTATTCCAGCGCGGCGCGAACGGCGGCCTCCGCCAGGATGCGGGTCGGGTCGATCACCGGAACCGGCAGGTCGCCGTCGTGCAGCACGATGGGGAGCTCGGTGCAGCCGGCGATCACCGCGCCTGCCCCGCGGGCAACCAGGGACTGTGCGACCCTCACCAGCCGCTCCGTCACCTCCGGACCGGTGTGACCGGCCTTCACCCCGTGTTCGCCGTAGATGCAGTCCATGACCTCCTGCTGGCCCTCGTCGTCAGGGACCAGCGCGTGCAGCCCGCGCTCGCCGAGGAAGCGCTGGTAGAGGCCGGTGCGCACGGTGCCGGTGGTGGCCAGCACGCCGACGGCGGAGAGGCCGGGGTACCGCTCCCGCAGGAACGCGGCCGTCTCCTTCATGATGTGCAGCACCGGCACGTGAACGCTCGCCTGCACCTGATCGTGGAAGTAGTGGGCCGTGTTGCAGGGGATCACGATCAGGTCGGCGCCCCACTGCTCCAGGAGGCGCGCCGTGCGCGTGAGCAACGGAACCGGGTCGGGGCCGCGACCCAAAATGGCGGCTGTGCGGTCGGGGATGGCGGGGTTGTTGTCGATCAACACTCGGATGTGTTCCTGGTCGGTGCGGGCGGGCGTCGCCCGGATGATCTTGAGGAAGAGATCGGCCGTGGCCTCCGGGCCCATCCCGCCGAGGATTCCGATGGTCTTTTTTGGCATGATGTCGTCGCCTCCCGTGGGCAGCGTGGGTTCTCCGCCAACCACTTCCGCCCCCGGGGGGCGCTTCCCTGTAAACCCAGGATGACTCTAACGTACACAAACGCCCGACCGAAGGGCGGATGCCCGGAAGCCGCCTGTGGTGCGAAAGTGCCACCAACAGGAAACGACGGTGGGATAGTCCATCCCACCGTCGCTGTCTGCGCCTGGCGGAGAGAGAGGGATTTGAACCCTCGCGGGGCTTGCGCCCCCTACAGCTTTAGCAAAGCCGCCCCTTCAGCCACTTGGGTATCTCTCCACGGCTGCGTGGTGCCGCCGCTCAAACGGCAGCGCAAGTGATACTATACCATGTCCGCCCGTGCGGCGCAACAGGGCGCCGCCTGCGAAGCCGATCCCGACTGCACGCCATGCCGGCCCTTGCAACGGAAAATGCCGTGCTCATCTGAGCACGGCATGTGGCGGAGAGAGAGGGATTTGAACCCTCGCGGGGCTTGCGCCCCCTACAGCTTTA